>JAZQRF010000060.1:0-23181 GCA_045629485.1 Pelobium sp.
GGCAATGGTCTGTTCCGGTAAAAAATGTTGTTTCTTCTGAAACCCATATGGCTCCGGAGGCTTTTTTATGGATCCCAGAAGATTGTAAAGAAGTGAAAGGAATCATTCTGGCTCAACATAATATGCTGGAAGAAGGGATACTTGAACATGAAGTCTTCAGGAAATCTATGGGAAAATTGGGTTTTGCAGAAGTTTGGGTTTCGCCTGCTTTTGATATTACCTTCAACTTTAAAGATAAAGCTGCTGAAGTTTTTAACAGTATAATGGAAGACCTGGCTCATCAATCGGGATACAAAGAATTGATGAGTATGCCTGTAATTCCTATTGGACATTCGGCTTTAGCGAGTTATCCATGGAATTTTGCTGCCTGGAACCCTGAACGTACGCTGGCAGTTATATCTTTAAAAGGAGATGCGCCACAAACCAATCTTACCGGTAGCGGCAAACCGAATCCTGATTGGGAAAACAGGAATATAGATGGCGTACCAGGATTGGTGATTATGGGCGAGTATGAGTGGTGGGAAGATCGCTTAACGCCAGGTTTGGATTATGTAAGGAAACATCCTAATTCTCCTATCACCTGGTATACAGATGCTGGGCGAGGTCATTTTGATTTTTCGGATCAGTTAGTTGAATTCTTGGTACTCTATATAGAGAAGGCTGCAAAACTGAGATTGCCGGGTGAGCCGAATGGTCTATTAAAACCTGTAAATGTACAGAGCGGCTATTTAATGGACCTATGGAATAAGGATGGAAAGTATGGGGAACAAATGTTTAGCTATCAGGGTTTCGAAGGTGACCCATCCCTGAAGAGCTGGGTTTTTGATAAAGAGATTGGCCAGGCTATAAATGCCATCTATAAAAAGTCTAAAGGCAAAACTTCACAATACCTGGGGTTTTCTCAGAAAGGCAGTATCCTTTCTCCCCAGAAGACACATGCAAATTACCATCTAAAATTCGAACCGAAAGCAGATGGGATAACATTTTCTGTGAGTGCTTTCTTTGCCGATTCTTCTCGAGTAAAGAAAATTAATTCACATCCTAAAAGTAAAATCTCTATAGATAAAATCTGCGGTCCGGTACAGAAAATTAATGATACTACTTTTCGAATTGCTCCTTGTCGTATCGGTGTAAACAACACCAAACGCTCGAATGATATTTGGCTATTAGCATCCAATGAGGGAGATAAAAAATATAAAGGCATTGTACAGCAGGCCAATCTAAAGTTTCCGCTAACGAACAAAGAAGGAAGAAAGCAAGATATAGAGTTTTATCCAATAAAAGATCAAAAAATAGGTACACAAAGCGTAAGACTCCAGGCTGTATCTGATGCTGCTTTGAAAGTGGATTATTATGTAAAGGCAGGACCTGCAATGGTAGAAAATGGAGAATTGCTATTGACTAAAATTCCTCCATCAGCTAAATTTCCAATAAAAGTTACGGTAGTTGCCTGGCAATACGGAACAAGTACAAGAAATAAAGTACAGTCGGCGTTTCCGGTAGAAAGAAGTTTTTATATCACTAAATAAATGAAATGAAGAAGTTAAGTTTTCTAATTGTTTTACTCACAATATTGAGTGTCCGGCTTAATGCTCAAACCATTAAGATATCCAGTTTAAAAGAACTGAACCAGTATGCTCAATTGAGCAATCATCGGATTGTTTTAAAAGGTGGAGATTATGATCTGGCATCTTATCTAAATGCAGATTCTATTGAAGCCAAAATTGCCCGTAAGGATTACAATTATATCAATTTTAGAGGGAACAATAATACATTCATTCTAAAAGGTGTAAAATTAATTGTTGATACCAGGTTAAGAGAAAAGCTGAAATTCCCAATCCATACCGATGAAATAGTGGTTGATGGTAGCAATAATTATTTCGAAGGATTAGAGATTTTTCAAACAGAAAATGGCTTGTCGCCAGGTGGTGCCGCTTTCAATCTGGGGGGTAATGGAAATACCGTCAAAAATTTTAACATGTTGGTAAGAGGATCATTTCCTTACGGATATGGCGATCTATTTGGTAAAGGTGGTCCAGACGTCATCCGTCATAGAAAGCAAAGCGGATTTTTGGTAACAGGCAGCAATAGCAAAATCTATGGAGTGAAGCTCATGATGAGGTCTTTCGGACATGGTTTTTATGTTCAGAAAAACGCCAATAACGTACATTTCGAAGATTGTTATGTAGAGGGAGAAATAAGAAAAACAGATGATGTTTTGGCAGAAACATCAGGGCCCGCTTTTGATGTGAAGTTTAGGACATGGACAGCCAATAGAGAGGGGCAATACATTGTCACTCCCGGATATATGAAATCCATGTGTGAAGATGGTTTCAGAACCTATAACCAGAATAAGAATATCAGTTTTAAAAATTGTACAGCTAAAAACACAAGAGCAGGTTTTGAACTAAGAACAAATGGAGGAACAAAGCTGGAGAATTGTACCACTATAGGAACCGAAAGAGCTTATTGGGTAGGGAATGATGCGGTTATTAAAAATTCCAGGGGGGACGCTAATTACGGGCCATTATTGTTTTTAGAGGGCAGTAATGTAGGTGTAGAATTAGAAGTTTTACCAAATGAATCTGACAGAATAGTGCATGCTTTAGCAACGATACAAGGCAGCAATAATAAAGTTACTTTATCTGCTAAAAAACAAAGAACACAAGACCTGCCCATTTTAGTAGGTTACACCCATCCGGAACATGGGGAATCGATGTCGCCCTATTCACAGGCCCCAGCAGTTAATTTAACATTAATTAATAAAACAAATATGCCTGTGATTATTGGTAAACAGGTAGTTAATGAGGATATAACATCTTCCGGAAAAGTGATTAAAGAATAAAAGATGATGATGAAAAAGATGATAAGCTATAAGTATTTCTTACTGTTTTTTATAACCTTATCTACAAGCAGGTTTAGCTATGCTGAAGATAAATTAGTGGTATATGACGCACCTAAGGGAGCCCTGCTGAACTCGGACTATACCGTGAAAGTTAGGCAAGCGGGTAAGGATTGGAAAACAATTCCCAGTCATTTGATTAAAGTAGATGAAGTACGTGATGCAAAACATAACGTAGAAAATTCCTCTATGGCTTATTTTGATTTCTCTGGTGAGGTGGAGATCGCTGTTACATTTAACCGTGGTACTATCGGTAAAGCCAGGGTACGACCTTTATCATATGCGCTATCACCAGATATTGAAGGTAACACGCTAACTTTTAAATTAGATCAACCCAGGAATCTTTCCATAGAAGTGAATGGTGATATCTTTCACAACCTGTTGTTATTTGCAAATCCTTTGTTAGAAGCTATTCCTGATAAAAAAGATAAGGATGTTATTTTCTTCGGAGCCGGCATTCATGAGTTTAAAAATAAAGCATTCAAAATTCCATCCAATAAGACAGTTTATATTGCCGGTGATGCGATTTTAAGAGGTCAGCTTTTGATTGAAAATGTAGAAAATGTAAAGATAATTGGAAGAGGAATGGTAGAGCATACCGTGAAAATGGGAATACATATCGCTAATGCGAAGAATGTACAGGTGGAAGGCATTTTTACCACCCAATGTGCTGTGGGAGGATCTAAAAATGTAACCGTTAAAAACGTGAAGAGTGTAAGTTATTATGGCTGGGGAGATGGGATGAATGTTTTTGCCAGTTCTGATGTGGTTTTCGATGGCGTATTTTGCAGAAATTCAGACGACTGTACTACCGTTTATGCTACCAGAAAAGGTTTTGAAGGGAATAGCAGGAATATTATCATGAGAAATTCCACACTATGGGCAGATGTGGCACATCCAATTTTTATTGGAATACACGGAAACTCTGTTAAACTGGATACTATTGAAAACGTGAGCTATGAGAATATTGATATTTTAGACCATAAAGAGGCTCAATTAGACTATCAAGGTTGCTTAAGTATCAATGCCGGAGATAATAATCTTATACGGAATATTCGGTTCGAAAATACCAGAATTGAAGACTTTCGTCAAGGTCAGCTGGTTAATTTGCGGATTTTTTATAATGAAAAATATTGTACTGCTCCCGGAAAGTCAATCGAAAATATCCTTTTTAAAGATATCTCCTATAACGGAAGTAATGCTGAAGTATCTATGATTTCCGGATATGACAAAGAGCGTAAAGTAAAAGATGTAGTTTTCCAAAACCTTCGTATTAATGGAAAATTAATTACGGATGATATGCCTGGTAAACCTAAATGGTATAAAACAGGAGATATGGGACGAATCTATGTTGGCGAACATGTGGAGAATGTGAAGTTTATAAAATAGGCTCTTTTTATAAATGTTTCTCGAAATTTTCAAGCAAATACTCAATAATTAACTCTATTCCAACTATGGATTTAAAGAAACAAAATATTAAATCAATTTCTAAATTGATAATAGGTTGCGGAAGTTTATGCATGATATTAGCCTGCAACGCAACAAGAAACCATTCGGAATTAAAATCCGAAAGTGTATTATATATATCAAAAGTATGGGTAGCCGATAATGGCGATGGTACTTATAAAAATCCCATACTTTATGCGGATTATTCGGATCCTGATGCAGTTCGTGTTGGTGATGATTATTACATGACCTCCTCCAGTTTTAACTGTATCCCTGGATTACCAATTTTGCATTCTAAAGATTTGGTGAACTGGACCTTAATTAATCATGCTTTAAAAGTTCAGCCACCAACCTCAGTTTACGACTCTCCACAACATGGAAAAGGTGTTTGGGCACCAAGTATCATCTATCATAAAGGAGAACTAAGAATTTATTATGCAGATCCTGATTATGGGGTATACATGGTGAAGACAAAAGATCCAAGAGGAGAATGGGAAAAACCAATTTTAGTAATGCCAGGAAAAGGAATTATTGATCCCAGTTCGTTTTGGGATAACGATGGTAAAGCCTATTTAGCTGTAGGTTGGGCGGCAAGCAGGGCCGGTGTAAATAGTTTGTTAACTATTTATCCAATGAATGCAGAAGGAACACTTGTTACAGGAGAGGGTAAGCATATTTTTGACGGTCACGACAATCATCATACCGTAGAAGGGCCAAAGTTCTATAAACGAAATGGCTATTATTATATTTTCGCACCTGCAGGGGGAGTCGCAACTGGTTGGCAATTGGTATTGCGTTCTAAAAATATTTATGGTCCTTACGAGGAAAAAGTAGTGATGGATCAGGGGAATACAGCTATTAATGGCCCACACCAGGGGGCATTGGTTCAAACACAAACCGGAGAGGATTGGTTCCTGCATTTTCAGGATAAAGGAGCTTATGGTCGAATTGTTCATCTTCAACCTGTAAAATGGCTAAATAACTGGCCAGTAATTGGCGAAGATAAAGATGGAGACGGGAAGGGAGAACCTGTGTTCAATTATAAGAAACCAGATGTAGGGAGAATATATCCCATGATTACTCCACAGGAAAGTGATGAATTTAATGATCCCGAGTTAGGTTTACAATGGCAGTGGCATGCAAATAAGCAGATTCAGTGGAGTGCGCAAATTCCTGGTACCGGATTTTTACGTTTATTTTCTTATCCATTGCCAAAGGATGCTTCAAATTTATGGACTGTTCCTAATCTTTTGTTACAGAAATTCCCCGCATCATCATTTACAGCTACTACAAAAATAAAGTATACTACAGAATGGGATGTGTGGGAAGGGAAAAAAGCTGGGCTTTTGATCATGGGGAATGATTATGCATATCTGTCTATCGAAAAAGATGAGAAAGGTTATTTCTTAAACCAGGTTTTTTGTAAAAATGCCTTAGATAGTGGGAAAGAAAGTATTCTTTCTACGATTCGGATAAAAAGTTCAACAGCATATTTACGAGTTTCAGTTAAGGGCCCGGATGCCAATTGCCAGTTTAGCTATAGTGAGGACGGAATTAATTATACTGAAATTGGCCAACCTTTGGTCGCTCAGCCGGATAAGTGGATTGGTGCAAAGGTTGGACTATTTAGTGTTTCAAATTCAGGGGTTAGAATTGGCGGATATGCTGATATTGATTGGTTTAGAATTGATAAGTAAAATATGATTCTTATTAGGAAAATCAATTAAAGATATTTACAAGATGCTTTGAGGGTTTATTTTTTATATCTTTAAAAAAATAAACTTCTTACATAGCTTACTAAACAGGTTTACTAAGTCTTGTTTTACAAATGAAGAAAAAATTAACTATAGGAGATATCGCCCAGCAATTAGGAATCTCCAAAACCACAGTTTCTTTTGTGTTAAATGGGAAAGCCAGAGAAAAGCTTATCAGTGAGAGTCTGGAAACTAAAATTTTGGAGCATATTGATAAGGTAGGGTACCGGCCTAACCAATTTGCACAAGGTCTAAGAAGTGGTAAAACAAAGATCATAGGAATGATGGTGGAGGATATATCCGATCCTTTTTTCTCTTCGGTAGCAAGATTAATAGAAGAAAATGCATATAGTAGGGGCTATAAGATCATTTATTGCAGTACAGAAAACGATACTCGAAAAACAAAGGATTTAATACAAATCTACCGGACCAGGCAGGTTGATGGCTATATTATAGCTCCTCCGCCCGGAATCGAAAAAGATATTAATGACCTTATTGATGATAATTTGCCTGTGGTATTGTTTGACAGGACTATACCAGATGTAGAGGCAAACAGCGTGGTGGTTAATAACTATGAAGGTGCTTATGATGCAATATTGCACTTTATACAGAATGGGTACAAAAATATAGGGATGGTTACTTTGGAGTCTGATCAAGTGCAGATGATGGAGCGACAGGAAGGTTATGTGGATGCGCTTAAACGTATTAAAGGAACTCCGATTGTAAAAAAGATTGTTTATCAAGATAAAAAGGAGAATAGTATTAAAGAAATTGAGAATTTCCTTTCTGAAAATAAACAATTGGATGCAGTTTTTTTTGCTACTAACTATATCGCTGATAACGGTTTAGAGTCGATAAGAAATTTAAATCTAAGCATCCCTGGAGATATTGGAGTAATAGTTTTTGATGATCATAATCTATATAGATTGTTTACTCCACCCATTACTGCTATCTCGCAGCCGGTAAAAGAAATATCAGAAGCAGCAATTAATTTGATGTTGGAAATGCTGTCAGATGATTATGTCCCTGCCATACAAAATGTATTGTTAAAGAGTACGCTTATGATTAGGAATTCAGCTGAGCCTAAAGCTAATTTTTTATAAATCAAGATTCTATTGTAGAAGGATAAGCTTTAATTCTTTACAGTATTTTTAATAGAACACAGTGTGTTTTTTAAAAGGCGATGATGCTATCCTTATTTAAGGTTAGTTTGTGAATAATGGTGTATTATCCAACTCAATCTCCTCCTCTTCATCAGCAATACCACTTCATTTTCTAACTTCAGGTAGCCAAATTCGTAATAAAAGGTATATATTTTCTCTTTTTGAGTAGGTACAGATGCGCATGATAAGTTGTATTGTATCCTGCTTCCAGCAGTTTCTTAAATTCTATTTTAGTTTTACCGCTTGGGTTTAGGTTTCCCAGAATTTCTATTGTGGGCCACATGCTCGGCCTTTGAGGCAATGAGCCGTATCATAGTTGAAAGCAGATTATTTGCGAAAAAATCAAATAATATTCAGTTAGGTAATTGTTTGGTAAAAAACAGTTTTAATTATTGGTATTAATAAAAAATATAAAGACTGTTTGCTAAACCGATTTACTATATTAGCTTTGAAGCCAATTATGGTCCTTAGGAAATCTTAGCATCTAAAGTATTTTACTGGATTGGTAGTTTAAACCTACATTTATTTTGGATTTACAACAGCTTAAGGCCTCATGTTAGACATTAAGGAGATAAGATAAGCTCATTAACTATTTAAATTTTTTTAGAAAGAAAATTACAAATTATAAACATGTCACAAAAACCAACTTTTACAGATCAGAAGTACCTAGTCACTTTAATATTTGTCACCTCCTTATTCATGTGTTGGGGTATTGCCATTACTATGGCTGATGTTCTCAATAAATATTTTCAGGATGTATTGAGTCTTACCCGCAGTCAATCAGCCTTTGTACAATTTGCGATTTTTGGCGCTTATCTTGTAATGGGTATTCCTGCAGGATTGTTTATGAAACGATTTGGTTATAAAAATGGAGTTTTACTGGGATTATCCTTATTTGCAATTGGTTCATTTTTATTTGTTCCAGCTGCAAGCACAGCTTCCTTTGTTTTTTTTGGAATTGCATTGTTTATAGTTGGCTGCGGATTATCAACTCTGGAAACCGTAGCTCATCCATTTATAGCTTCACTCGGAGATCAGCGTACCAGTGATCAGCGAATTAATTTTGCTCAATCTTTCAATGCTGTAGGGGCGATGCTTGGTCCGCAAATAGGAGCTTACTTTTTATTTCGTAACCATATAGCCGGTGCTAAGGATTTAGAGCCTCTCACTAACTTGTACATAGCAATTGGTGTTGTAATTATACTGATAGCAATTTCATTTGCAATGGTTAAAGTACCAGCGACTACTGATCCACATGTGATTGCTGATGAAGAAGCCGTGAATGTGGATATTGCTCCAGATAAAAACCTTGTTCAGCATAAACATTTTGTTTGGGCAGTAATTTCGCAATTTTTTAATGTTGCTGCGCAGGCGGGTACCTGGGCATTTTTCATAAATTATGGGCATGAGAAAATGGGCTTTACTGATGTAACAGCTACAAGTTACATGACTCTTTTTATGGGTATGATGCTGGCAGGCCGATTTGCGGGTACCTTTTTGATGCGCATTATTGCGCCCAGCAAATTGCTTGCAGCTTTTGCTGTTGGAAATATATTGATGTGTATCATTATAGCACAAGATTTTGGCTGGGTTTCTTTTATGGCCTTGCTAATGATTAATTTCTTTTTCAGCATCATGTTCCCAACTATTTTTAGTTTAGGGCTTAAAAATTTAGGGAAGCGCACACAGCAAGCATCCTCATTTATTTCTATGGGAGTTGCTGGTGGGGCTTTTTTCCCTTTTATGATGGGCAAAGTTGCCGATAGTGCTGGAGTAGCAAACGCTTATTATCTTCCAATAATCTGTTATATTATCATCTTTTTATTCGGAGCAAAGTTTTACAAAGTAAAGCACTAATTTACCCATGACAAGGCTTTGACTATTTAGCTGTCTAAGTTTATTAAGGAATTGGAATTGTGAAAAATTTGGGAAAGTACAATTACTTAAAGTATCAATCAATATTGGTGAATTTTTAGCATTAATTAATGTATAATCAGGTAGTTAAGGATCGAAATATATCTTTGTTTATCTTTAAGTATAAAATTTATTTAAATTTCAAAATATTGAAAAAGAAAATTTCTATCAACGATATAGCGAAAGCATTGGGTATTTCTAGTACCACTGTGTCATTTATTTTAAATGGAAAAGCAAAAGAAAAGAGAATTAGTGATAGTCTGGTACAGCGGGTTCTAAAATATGTTGATGAAATAAATTACAAGCCAAACTCTCTTGCCCGAAGCTTAAGAACCGGAAAAACGAATATCATAGGACTAATGGTGGAAGATATTTCCTATCCATTCTTTTCAAGTGTTGCTCGTCTCATTGAAGAAAATGCCTATAAGAATGGTTATAAAATACTTTATTGCAGTACCGAGAACGACCTGGAAAAAACAACTGATCTGATTCAGATGTTTAGAGATAGGCATGTTGATGGTTACATTATTGTTCCACCAGTAGGTTTAGACCAGGAAATTGAATCTCTGAAGGCAAATGGGAAACCCGTAGTTTTGTTTGATAGAAGCTTGCCTAGTGTGGAGACCGATTCTGTGGTAATTAATAATGAAGAAAGCGCTTACCAAGGGGTGAAACATCTTATAAAAAATGGCTATAAAGAAATTGCTATTATTACTATTGATTCGTTACAGCCTCAGATGCAGGACAGGATGTTAGGATATGAAAGAGCGCTAGAGGAACATGGTCTAACAGGATATGTGAAGGAAATTGCTTACAAGGATAAAGAACATACGATAAGGCAGATCACGTCTTTTTTACAGCGTAAACCCAATTTGGATGCCATTTTTTTTACTACTAATTATTTGTGTGTATCGGGTTTAAAGGCTCTAAGAGATCTAAATATTTCTATACCTAATGATATTGCTGTTATAAGTTTCGATGAATGCGAACTATTTGAAATGTATTCTCCTCCTATAACTGTTATATCCCAGCCATTCGAAGAAATCTCAATTAATGTCATTAATATATTGTTAGCTAAGCTAAGCTCAGAAACAAAGGATGATAGTTATATGCAAATTACATTGCCTGCTTCTTTTATAGAACGCGAATCTTCGAGAGCGAAGTCAAATTAATTTTAATTTATCGAATAATAGGTGAATATTCTCAGGCACTTTAATTTTTTTATTAAAACGATTTATATATTAAAATAAGCATTTTAAATGCTGCTAACTGATTAAGAACGGCCCAAGACCTCTTCATTTCTTCAATTTTTAACCCTGAATTGCAAATTGTTGATTTTGTTCTATTTAATTTGCTAAAACGTTTTATTTTTATTTTATTTGTTTATAACCAACATTATAAACATGAATAGGAGAAGGTACTCAAAATGTCACATGGGCAACTAACGGCTATTTATACCGGCACTATATAAGAATAGTCATAAACTTGCTTCATTTTGTATATAAAGACCAATTAACATTGATAATGAAGCTTGGATTGCATTGTCGTAAAGCATATATCATATCATAAAGCTTCATATGTAAATAATCATACATTTTCAATTTAGAAGCAGTTTTATAATATTAGTATTTATATTATGAGTGTAGGAATTGGTATTAACAACTATGAGTTATAATTTTAAGATAGTGTAAAATGAAACTTGACCTTGAAAATTAGAATAGATCATTTCAGTTGATAGTATAATAATTCTGGAGATGTCCATATTCTCTGTTTTGTTGGAAATTAAATATTTATGAATTTGGATTTACTTGATAAAGAACAGATTTTGCTTAAACGGTTAAATAGAGGGGAGGAAATGGCTTTTGACTATTTCTTTCATCGTTACTATCCTCTAATGACCACTTTTTCGAAACGGTTTTTATCAGATTCCGTAACTGCCGAAGAACTTGTTCAAGATGTTTTCTTTAAGGTTTGGGAAAAGAAAAGTGACTTTCATGATGTAAGGTCGCTCAAAGCATTTTTGTATACAGCTACTAGAAATGCCTCATTCAATGAAATAAGTAAAACACAAAATCGCTATAAACATCAAGAGGCCTACTCATTAAATAAAAAGCAAAGCGAGGATTCGGTATTGTCTGAGATTGTTCGTACAGAGGTATATGCCTCACTTACGGAGGCTATTCGTACTTTGCCAGATCAATGCAGTAAAATAATCCAAATGCTCTTTGAAGAAGAGATGAAGCCTTCAGAAATAGCCACAGAACTAGGTATTGCCATTAGTACCGTAAATAGTCAAAAAGCTCGTGGACTAACATTACTTAAGCAACGCTTAAAAGGCAAGGATTTAGATTTTCTTGCTATGCTTATTCTTTTCTCTCTTAAAAACTGATTTATTCCTTAGTAAGCTTCAATTTATCACTCAAGTATTAGAAGCAAAATAATATGTTAAGCAGATTTTTTTAAAAAAAAATAATCTGCTTTGGACAAAACCTTAAGTGTATCTGTTTTAACAATAGAAACAGAGCAAAGCTATTTCTCTAACCAAAATTATGACCAACGACCAACTAAATCGCATACTATATATTGCGCCGTATATAAAAAAACATATAAACGGAACTTTAACTGTTAAAGAACAGGAAGTGTTGGATAGCTGGATAGCTGAGAGTTCTAAAAATAGAGAGTTATTTAATAAAATAATTCTGTTAGATGATATAGAAGAATTTAATAAGACCTATCTGTCCGTAGATACCGTATCAGCACTTGATAGCTTAAAACAACGACATTCTTTTGAGGGTAAGTCAAGAAAACTTTATAGATGGTTACCTTATGCGGCAGCCGCTGTCTTGTTTGTATCCATGATAGTTTTATGGAAAAATTACGATCAGAAACCTCAATCTATAACTTCTAATATAAATTTTGAATCACAGGATATTCCGCCGGGAGCTAATAGGGCCACGCTTACGCTAAGCAGTGGCGAGTCTATTAGTTTAAGTGAGACACAAAGTGGAATCATTATTAATGAACAGAATATATCTTATCAAGGAAGTAAAGGCCAAGTAGTAGATTTATCTTCTGGGAAAAATAACCTTGTACTTCACACCCCAAAAGGCGGAACTTATTCGGTAACACTCTCCGACGGAACAAAGGTTTGGCTTAATGCACAGTCTACTCTGAAATATCCATCAAGTTTTGATGAGAAAGAAAGAGTGGTAGAACTGATAGGAGAAGGCTATTTTGAAGTTTCTAAAGTGGATGGAAAAAAGAAGTGGCCATTTAAGGTGATAAGTAAAAATCAACGAGTTGAAGTGTTGGGTACTCAATTCAATATCACAGCATATCCAGATCAATCAGAAATAAAAACCACACTTGTAGAAGGTTCAGTACGCCTGGCTCCTTTTGCAAAAGGGAAGTCTCCAGCTGTCATTTTAGAGCCTGGCCAGCAAGGTGTATTAGATCAATCTACTTTAGTTATCGATGTAAAACCTGTTGATGTAGAAAGTTATACTGCATGGAAAGACGGATTTTTCTATTTCCATAGTACTCCAATTGCGGAACTTATGGAACAGGTAGCAAGATGGTATAATGTAGATGTTTTTTATAATAAAGGTGTGCCTAAGGAAACTTTTAGTGGAAAAATAAGGCGAAATACATCTCTAAAAGGCTTCCTTGAAATTTTGCAGATATCTAATATTGATGTTAAACTGAGAGACAATAAACTGATTATAAACTAAATTGAAAATTTATGAATGATTATTTAATAATAAAAAAATAGATTTTAAGGGGGATGGTATGTTTATACCTCCCTTCATATACAGCCTAATTATAACTATCCAAACTTAAGCTTAATGAAAAAAAGAAGTTTTTTCCAATCTAAGGAGAAAAGGA
Organism: Pelobium sp.; assembly: GCA_045629485.1. Lineage (GTDB taxonomy): Bacteria > Bacteroidota > Bacteroidia > Sphingobacteriales > Sphingobacteriaceae > Pseudopedobacter. The sequence goes on from JAZQRF010000060.1 coordinate 13,065, forward strand.
TTTCGGTAATTGACAATATCCAGCGATCAGTCCGCATTTTAAAATTAGTTTCGTTGCTATCTGTTATTGCTTGCCTCAATGTAAGTGCGTTAGTAAGAGCGCAAACAATTTCGTTTAAATCTACAAATGAAGCGCTTGCTAAAGTCTTTAAAGTAATAGAAAAGCAAACAGACTTTGTGGTGGTGTATAACGATCGGTTTGTAAATCCCTCAATTCCAGTATCCATAGAAGTAACAAATATGTCTTTGGAAAAAGCGTTGGAGTGCTTGTTACATCCTTTGTCGCTAACATACCACATCACAGAAAAAACAATTGTGATAACTCCTTTATCCGCAGATAGGAACAAGCCATTGATGCAACAACAACGTACCATTCGAGGCAGCATTGTTGATGATATTGGGAACATTTTACCGGGAGTTACAGTTAGTGCAAAAGGTACAACCGTAACCACAATATCAGATGCAAAAGGAAATTATGTGTTACGATTGCCAACAGAGGCAAAGATTTTAGTTTTTTCTACGATTGGATTTAAAACTGTAGAAAAAGCAATAGATGAAAAAAATACGGTTAATGTTACTTTAGAACCAGCTGTTATTGCTTTGAATGAAGTTGTAGCCGTAGGGTATGGTACCGTTAAGAAAAGAGATCTGACAGGAGCTGTTGGTTCTATCAGCGGTTCAGAACTGAAAGATATACCTGTTACCTCTGCTGCTGAGGCAATTGTTGGACGAATAGCAGGTGTGCAGATTACGAAGTCTGAAGGATCACCAGATGCAGATTTTAAAATTCGTATACGTGGAGGTGGTTCGCTTACGCAAGACAATTCGCCACTTTATATTCTGGACGGTTTTCCTATAGATAATATTAATGATATTTCTCCAACAGATATTGCCTCTATTGATATTCTTAAGGATGCTTCATCTACAGCTATTTATGGGGCCAGAGGTGCCAATGGCGTTATCCTGATTACCACTAAGGTAGGGGCAGAAGGAAGAGGGAAAATAACATACAACAATTATTTAGGGGTAAAGAACATCTCAAAAAAGTTAGAAGTGCTTGATCCTTATGAATATGTTTTTTGGCAATACGAGCTAGATCAGATTGCACCTTCGGCCTCAACTTTTGCTCAATATTATGGCTCATTTCAGGACATAGATCTTTATAAACAAATGAAACCAATAGATTGGCAGGATCGCTTGTTTGGCCGAACTGGTACTAGCGGATTTCATAATATAGGATTTTCTGGAGGACAGAAAGGAACGCGGTATAATATCAGTTTAACCCGTAATGATGATAAGGAAATTATGTTAGGTTCAAGTTCGGAAAGAACGAATCTTAATGTACGTACTACCAACAAAGTTAACGATTGGTTATCTGTAGATCTTAATACAATGCTTTCCGATAATGTAACACGTGGTGCAGGTACATCTGCTAATAATCGTTTAGCACATATCGTTCAATATCGTCCAGTACACGGCCTATCAGATTATATTGATCCGGATTTGGTAGATCCGGGAGATTTTGAAGCATCTACTTTATATAACCGTGATCCGTTAAAACAAACGGAAGATGATTTTAGACGTTCAAAAGGGCTAACATTTAACTTTAATGGAGCCGCTAATATACAATTGAATAAAGCGCTAAAATATAGGTTCGAATACGGTAATATATTTAAAGAGACTAATCGCAGGAACTTTTACGGTTTAAATACAACCAATGTGAATGAGTATGGAGGACTTCCCTATGCTCAGATTGCAGAAACTAATTCCAGACGTACCAGATTGGCTAATGTATTGACTTACACTAAGCGGAATATTCACAGTGGTGGAAATTTAACGGGTACATTAGGTCAGGAGCTGGTGTCAGAAAAAGCGGAATCAATCTTAGATGTATCGCGTTATTTTCCACAATATATTGATCCGGTTTCGGCCTTAAGTATGATGCAGTTAGGGACGCCTGACCCTACTTTGACAGCCGACGATCCGGCGAATAAAGTAGCCTCTTTTTTCGGTAGGATAAATTATGATTATTTGGGAAGATACCTGGTTTCAGCAACATTTAGGGCCGATGGTTCGAGCAAATTCGCGACCGGAAACCAATGGGGATATTTTCCATCTATGGCTTTAGCGTGGCGTATTAATGAAGAGTCATTCATGTTAAATTCTAAAGAATGGTTAAGCGACCTTAAAATGAGATTAAGCTATGGTCAATCTGGAAACAATAGGATTACAGATAATGCATGGCGTAAAACATTTTCAGTTGCTACCGGCGATATATTTATGTCAGGTAACGAGAGTACGCGTACACCATTTTTGTTACCAAACGGGGTGCTTTCTAATCCAAAATTGAAATGGGAAACCACGGAAACAAGAAACTTAGGAGTAGACTTTGGTTTATTCAGACAACGTTTATCCGGATCTTTAGAGCTCTATAAAAACATAACCCGAGATCTGTTAATATCAGCCACTATCCCTTCAAGTACAGGATATTCAACACAATGGCAAAATATCGGTCAGACATCCAATAAAGGTATAGAGTTATCCCTGAATGGCAAGATTATAAATAAAGATGATTTCTCTCTATCCGCTTCATTTAATATAGCCTTTAACCGGAATAGGATCGATAAACTGGGCGAAGCTAAGCAATGGGAGCAAATGAGTATGTGGTACGGATGGGTAGGTACAGGAACTGTTGCGGGAGATTATTTGGTTAGAGAAGGAGGACAGATTGGTGAAATGTACGGCTATGAAACGGACGGTATGTATTCATTTGATGATTTTAACTATAACTCTTCTGCTACAAATCTCAGTCAGATTTATACATTAAAAGACGGTGTTGCATCTAATCAGGCATTGTTGGGTGTAAATCAATCACTTTTTTGGCCGGGAGCATTAAAGTTTAAGAATCAGAATGACGATTTAATCATTGATCCAAATGATAGGGTTGTTATAGGAAATGCTAACCCAAAGCATACGGGTGGTTTTAACTTATTAGCACAATATAAAGGAATAGACTTTTCTGCATTTTTTAACTGGGTTTATGGCAATGATATTTATAATGCCAACAAAATGTTTTTCAGCAGTCAGCCATTTGGATACAGATATAGAAACTTATCAAGTACAATGGGATCTGAGGATAGATTTACATATTATAATCAACAGACTGGTGCACTTGTGAGAGATCCTGCCGAACTAGCGGAAATGAATAAAGACGCAAAAATGTGGTTTCCGGGAATGACTAATTTACAACTTCATTCCTGGGCTATTGAGGATGGTTCATTTTTAAGATTAAACACCCTTACCATAGGGTACTCTTTTCCTTCTCCTATTTTAAGAAAATTAAAATTAAGTCAGTTACGTGTATTTGCAACCGGATATAACCTGTTTACATGGACTAACTATTCTGGCTATGATCCTGAGGTAGATATAGCAAGACGTACACCTTTAACTCCAGGTGTAGATTGGGGAGCTTATCCCAGAAGTCGCACATATAACATGGGTATTAATGTTGGATTTTAAATCAAAACAAAGATGAAAAGAAATATAATATTGGGAATTTGCTTTCTGGCCCTTGGAAGTCTAATCTCTTGTAAAGATTACTTGGAAACAGAATCCAATTCAGTATTTACTGAAGAGAACTCGTTTACAAATATTGATTTTGCACAAAAAGTAGTAAACGGTGCTTACGATAACCTCGCTTCGGTTAACTTGTTTGGCGCATTTTTTCTATGGTATAATTGCGACTCGGACCTGGAGTTTGTTATAGCAGCAAATAACGGAGGTACTTTTAATATTGCCCATTATGATGCAAACCCGGGCATCGCAAATCTTAACACCTGGTGGAATCTGCTTTATTCTTCTATTGAAAGGGCAAATATCTGCATAGATAATCTACCAAAAAGTCCGATGTGGAATGGTCAGTATGCTAAAGAAGCACATAGGATTTATGGCGAAGCCGTTACTTTAAGAGCTCTGTGTTATTTCGAGTTAATAAAGATTTTTGGCGATGTACCCTTTAAAATAACTTCTACTCAGGCCAATGATAATTACTATCTCCCTAAGACCGATAGAGACGAGATATACGAGTATTTAATTAAAGATTTAAAGGACGTAGAAGGGTATCTGCCATGGATGAGGGAAACAGGGACCGCCGAAAGGATTAATAAAGGTTTTTCAAAAGGGTTAAGAGCCAGAATGGCACTTGCTTATGCAGGATATTCATTAAGAAACAAAACTCATGAAACTGCAAGGGGGCGCTATTGGGAAGATTATTACAAAATCGCTAATCAAGAATGCAGAGAAATCATTAACAGTAAAGAACACCGGTTAAATCCTAGTTTCGAAAACGTTTTTAAAACGCTGCATGGTTATTCTCAAGATATGGCAAATAAAGAAGTCATGTTTGAGATTGCTTTTGGAAGAATGATTAGCGGACGTATAGGTTATGATATAGGAATGTACTTTGCATTTACCACACCTTCTACTAAGTACGGAAGAGGAAATGGTACTGTACGTACATCGCCTTACTATTATTATTCTTTCGACAAATTAGATTCCAGACGTAACGCATCTGTGGAACTTTATCAATATGGTACCTCGGGCGCTGTAGATCAGCAAAGATTAATTTCTGCTAATGGAACCGAATTCAGATTAACAAAGTGGAGAAAATCCTGGATAAACCCGCCAATGGGTGGAGATTTACAAACAGTTCAATACACTGGAGTTAACTGGCCGATTATGAGATATTCTGACATCTTATTAATGTTTGCCGAAACAGAGAATGAAATACGAGGTACCCCGACAGATTCGGCTAAGATAGCCCTTAAAGAAGTGCGAAAGAGAGCTTTTCCAGAAAACCAGTGGTCTGCTAAAGTGGATGATTATGTGAATTCTGTTTCACTTAATGACAATGCCTTCTTCGAAGCAATTGTAAACGAGCGTTCGTGGGAATTTGGCGGCGAAATGCTTAGGAAAACAGATTTGGTAAGATGGAGACGATTAGGACAAAAACTTAGAGAAATGAAAGAAGAAAGCCTAAAGATAATAAATGATGATCCTAAATATCAAAGCCTGGTGCCTAATTATATTTTTTGGAAAACAGCAAGTGATGGCGAAACCATCGATATTCTAAATCCAGACTATCGTTTGCCAGGAACAGCTATACCAGGATATACCCGTCAAAACTGGCTACCATTAATGTCTGCTGGATCTAAGACAAGTTTTATAACTAATATAAATAATGTAGCACATGGCTATGACGAAGCCAAAAACAACCATTTACATCCAATTAATATCAATGTTATTACTGCCAGCAATGGCGTATTAGCCAATGATCAGCTACCATAGAAATCGGTTATGTTATTAACTATTATCGGCTTTTATTCAAATTAAAAATATGTTATGACAACAATAATTAGATATAAAAATATATTGTTTTTATTAGGAGTAATCATCTTAACGGGTATACTGTCTTGTAAAAAGCATAACCTTGATGATCCTGACAATATCACTAACCGCTTATTTCGTCCACCCACTTTTTCAGCAAGTGTAAACGCAAATGAGGTTACCTTATCCTGGATACCTATTTCTAATGCTACTTATTTGTTGGAGGTAAGTAAGGATAATCTGGTGTTTGAAACAGAACTACAGCAGGTAGAACTAGGAGAAATAAATACATATGTACTTAGTGATTTGTGGAGTTCAATCCGGTACTCGGCCCGTATAAAAGCGATTAGTAAAAATCCGGAAATTGAAGATTCGGAATTTACAGCGGTAACATTTCAGACAGGTGTCGAAAATATATTTTATACCCCGGAAGAAGAGGATATAACCACTAATTCAGTTTTACTTGGATGGGATAAGAGTAAAAAGGTGACTCGAATTACAGTGGCAGCAACTGGAACAAGTACTAAAACGCTAAATCTTTCTGCTTCTGAAATTGAAGATGGGGAAATATTAGTTGAGGAATTAAATCCGGCAACCACCTATACTTTCAGAATTTATAATAACGATATGTTGCGAGGAACTTTGGCGGTAGAAGTAGGTGCATTAGCATTATCAGCCCCGGTGTTTATAAATTTTGGAATGGATAATACTGCTGCTGGATGGAATAATTTAACTCATATTGCCGATGCCTATCCTCTTCCTCGCGGTACAATTGCAGATCTTATTGCTAAAGATGGAAAAGCAACAGACGTTAATTTTGTTTATGTAACGGCATTTGGTTCATCCGGAGCAAGGCATACAAGTGGACCGACAGTAACGAGTATACCTGACTTTGAGATGCCAGCTGGTGTTTCGCAACAAGGGTTTTATGGAGTTAATGCAGGTGGCGGATCAGCGGTGTTCAGATTCCAAGGCTTGCGAGATGGACAAGAATACGACTTGTGTTTCTTTGGGTCTAGAATGGGGCAATCTAATAATCAACAAACCCAATATAAAGTAAATGGGGCAAATGAAGTTATAGCTCTGTTAGATACTCATAATAATGATTCCCAAATAGCATGTGCAAATGCAGTAATTCCAGACGCTAATGGCAATATCACGATTACAGTTACTAAAGGACCTACAAATAATAACGGAAGTGGGGTTTACACTATTAATGCATTGCGATTAAGCCTGACTGAATAATAGTATGTCAATACAAATTCTGGAGATATAAAAAAAATGAAATCTAATGAAGAAAAATAAAATAAACCCTGATAGATTTTTTAAGGTTGTAAAGCCTAAATGCGGATTAATTATTTTATTAATCATGCTTTGTGCTTCTTTATATTCAATGGCTAAAAATCAGGTAACTGCCCCGGGAGAAGCTAAAGAATCCGTTTATGTGAAAGACAACACTGATCATATACTGATAAACTTCGGAAGAGATTCATCAACCACGGGTTGGAACCATCTTACTAACTATACAAAACTTACCACCATAACTAATCTGAAAGATAAGAAAGGTAATACAACTGGGATTTCATTAGTATACGCAGAAAAATTTAACGGAGGCAGGCATGTGCTTGGGGCTAAGGAAACAGCTACAGATTTTAATATGCCCGAGTCGGTTTCCAGTCAGGAGCTTCATGGCAATTCAAGTGGCACTGGGAAGGCTGTGTTAAGATTAGAAGGCTTAAGTAAAGATAAAAAATACGACCTGTGTTTCTTCGGTTCAAGAATGGGAGTGAGCGCTAAAGATAATCGTGAAACAAAGTATATAGTTACTGGAAAAAGTGAAACCACAGCGCTACTGAATCTTTCAAATAATACTTCAAAAATAGCATGTACTTATGCTGTGCAGCCTGATGAAAATGGTAGGGTAATAATCACTATAACAACCGGAGAAAATAATAATAATTTAAACGGTTATTATGGTATAAGTGCAATGCGCTTAACCTCGTTAAAATAATACAAATATGAGGTTTGGCTGTATAAATAGGAGGAAATCAATGGTTAATAGAGTAATAATGCTTTTATTAACCTGTACACTATTTGCCTGTTCTAAAGAAATTGATAAGGAAGAAATCGAGATTTATCATGGTGATATTGATACCTCAGATTTCGTTACGGTGAACATCTTTCCAGAAAGAAAGAGACAAAAGATTGTGTCTATTGGGGGGAATTATCCGCAAGCTAATTATACAACTCAACCCTGGGATTTAGTCGGGAGAAATACGATAGAAAAATTTAAGCCAACATATGTTCGCGTAGCCTTACCACTTCAGTTTAATGGAGTAAGCTACGAAAATTACAAAGGAGACAAAATACTTAAACAACCTAGAGTAATCTCATTGTTAGAGACTATGCAGGAGATGAAAGAGGATTACGGTGTGGTGAGCTTTACAGTTTCGGTATGGCGTGTAGCAAACGAGCTTGTCGAGAATCCTCAGGATGAAAATAAGCGACGGATTAAACCTGATAAATATGGTGAGGTTGTTGATATGATCGAAGCGTTTTTATTGGAAGCTAAAACTAAATATGGGGTAGAGGTAGATTATTTTTCATTTAACGAATCCAATGGTGGTTACATGACATTGTTTACCCCACAACAGTCCATAGCATTCATTAAAATGGCAGGAGATCAGTTTGTGAGTTCAGGTTTGAAGACCATATTTCTATGGGGAGATACCTCTTCAACAAAGACTACCGTTAGTTTTGCGTCTGCAATTGCAGCGGATGCAAGTGTGTTAAAATATCTTGGCCCATTAAGTTTTCATAGTTGGTGGTCTGAAGAGGAACCGGATTCCATTTTTGAAGTAGTAGCGAATTTGGCCTCAACATATAATAGGCCTGTATGGTGTACAGAGCTCGGGCATGATGCATTAGCGCACCAAACTCCAGGATATAATCTAAACTGGGATTATGCTTTCAGGTTTGCTAAAATATCAAACAGAGTCTTTCGCTATTCTAATACAGAAGTATCTATGTTTTGGACATGGCAAAAGAATTACGAAATCATGTCCTCAGATACCCTAACAAAGTATCCTATTTATTATTTAACCAAACACCAAACTGATTTTTTGAATAAAGTTCAGTTGGTAGACTCAAAAAGTTCAGATAGCGATATTTTACCCTTGATTGGGTTTAATGAACATAATAAGATGGTTTTACAGTTGATCAATTTAAAATCTGAACCCGTTACTTTAAGATTAACGAACGTTTCTGGTACTAAAGCGAATATGTACACCTCAACAGAGAGCAATTTATGGCAACAAACGAACCTTACATTCAATAACGATTCAAGCAAAATTTTCTTGACTTTAAAAGCAAATTCCGTCAATACCGTGTCCTTCTGATTTAGATAATAACTAAGAAAAGAAAAGATAAATAATAGAAACAGTAATTTTATGAAACGATTTTTTAAAAAAGAAAAAGTAGCTTTTGTATTAGGATTCCTATTGCTCACTTATGCGGGGCATGCCTTCCAAAAGGAAAAGAGTAATGCGTCTCAGCAACCAGTAGTAAAGGTTCTTCCAGATATTAAGAAGCAAAAAATTATATCTATTGGAGGGAATTACCCTCAGGCAAATTATAAGGGAGATGCGTGGGATTTAGTAGGAGAAACTACACTTAGAGAATTTAAACCAAGCCACGTGAGAGTAGCAATTCCATTGCAGTTTAAAGGTGTAGATTACAAGATCTATAAGGGGAAGAGAATTCTTAAACAGCAGGCAGTAATCTCTTTGGTGCAAGCCATGAGGAGGATGAAAGAGAAATACGGTGTGGTTAGCTTTACCGTGTCTGCGTGGAGAGTGCCGGATGAGTTGGTCGAAAATCCGGAAGCACATAATAAACGACGTATAAAACCAGAACATTACTCGGAGGTAATAGATATGATTGAAGCCTTCCTGGTAGAAATGAAGAGACATAACATAGATGTAGATTACTTTTCTTTCAACGAATCAAATGGGGGTTATATGACTCTATTTACACCAGAAGAAACAATAGAATTTATAAAATTGGCTGGACCAAGATTTAAGAATGCCGGGCTTAAAACTATTTTTCTTTGGGGAGACACTTCTTCAACAAAACCTACTGTTGGGTTTGCTTCTAAAATCGCTGCCGATCCTGGAGTTGTAGAATATCTTGGTCCCTTAAGTTTCCATAGCTGGTGGTCAGAAAATCTTCCTGATGCTGAATTTGAACGTATAGCGGACTTAGCTAAAAAATGGGGTCGTCCGGTTTGGTGTACCGAGTTAGGACATGATGCCGTGGCACATAAAACAAAAGATTATAACAAAAACTGGGATTATGCTTTCCGATTTGCAAAAATTTCTCATCGCGTTTTTAAATACTCTATGACAGAGGTATCTATGTTTTGGACATGGCAAAGCAATTACGAAATAATGTCTGCAGATACCAAAACTAAATACCCGGTTTATTACCTAACCAAACATCAAACAGATTTCTGGAATAATGTACAGGTTATAGATGTGCAAAGTTCTGAAAGTGAGGTTCTTCCTTTAGCAGGATTTACTGCAGATAATAAGCTAGTTCTGCAACTGATTAACCTTAAAAATGAACCAGTTACTGTAAGGTTAGAAAATATACCAGGTACCCCGGCAAGGCTTGTTACCTCAACAGAAAAAAAGCTGTGGGACGAAAAGAAAATCAGCATAAAGGAAAATACA
>JAZQRF010000061.1:0-8403 GCA_045629485.1 Pelobium sp.
TTATGTTCTTTCTTTAAGTGTTCTTAACGCATTGTCCTAAGCTTTTGTAAGTTTGTATCTATAGAAAATTTAGTCCTTTGATTCATAAGGAAAATAAGATATGAGTATTAAAAAATATAAAATCCTTGTCGTTAATGATGATGGCATTACCGCCCCCGGAATTAAGGCCTTAATAGAAGTTATGCAGGATCTGGGAGAAGTTACTGTTGTAGCGCCAGACAGTCCGCAATCGGGTATGGGGCATGCAATCACAATAGGCAAACCTCTTCGGCTTGATAAGATTGATCTTTACGAAGGCGTGGAGATGTATAAATGCTCCGGTACACCTGTAGATTGTGTTAAACTTGCAGTAAATAAAATCTTTAAAGGTAAAAAGCCTGATATTTGTGTTTCAGGTATTAACCATGGTTTAAATAACTCCATCAATGTAATTTACTCAGGAACAATGTCTGCAGCGGTAGAAGGGGCGATAGAGAATATTCCTTCTATAGGTTTTTCTTTGGATGATTATACCTGGGACGCAAATTTTGAACATTGCAAGAAGTTTATCAAGCAAATTTGCATGCAGGTCCTGAAAAATGGCTTGCAGCCCGGGGTATTATTAAACGTGAATTTCCCGGCCGGAGCGCAACTCAAAGGAATTAAAGTTTGCAGGCAGGCAAACGCAAAATGGAAAGAAGAGTTTGATGAAAGACAGGATCCCTATAAAAGAAATTATTACTGGTTAACAGGCGTTTTTCAATCTCAAGACAAAGGAGAAGATTCTGATGTTTGGGCATTAGAAAATAATTACGTTTCTGTGGTCCCGGTTCAATTTGATTTAACAGCTCATCATGCAATCGCTGCATTAAATACCTGGGATTTTGATATATAAAAAAGATAATGTTTGGGTGGGTCTCTTAGGCGGCCTGGCTCTTCCTTCTTTGGCCTTTTTAATAGTCGAATTTATTAGAAGTAACGTTTCTTCGTATGTAAGGGCAGATTTACTATATATTGGATGTGTAGCATTAAATCTAATATTAGTTAATCTGACGTATAAACATCATAAAGATGAAACAGCTAAGGGAGTTATAGCTGCAACTTTTATTTGTGCATTTATATTCTTCTATTATAAATTCTCTGTTTAATTGAAAGATTTAAGCTAATGAAATATTATTTAGTAGCCGGTGAAGCATCAGGAGATTTACATGGTTCTAACCTGATGAAGGAATTAAAAAAATTAGATAATAATGCTGATTTTAGGTTCTTTGGTGGGGATTTAATGCAGGAGCAAGGCGGGGAATTAGTTAAGCATTATAAAGATATGGCCTTTATGGGCTTTCTGGAAGTACTCCTAAACTTCAGGATAATCTTAAAAAATATTAACTTTTGTAAAAAAGATTTAGCGGCTTATCAGCCCGATGTTTTAATACTGATAGATTTTCCTGGTTTCAATCTTAAAATTGCAGAATATGCCAAAAATAAGGGGATTAAAGTATTCTATTATATCTCACCAAAGGTTTGGGCCTGGAACCAAAAAAGAGTTTTAAAGATTAAGAAAGTGGTGGATAAGATGTTCTGCATCCTGCCTTTTGAAGTAGAGTTCTATAAAGAGTGGGGTATGGATATTGATTATGTGGGAAATCCTCTTTTAGATGCAGTTAAAGCATTTCTTCCAAATCCTGAATTTAAAAAAAATAATCATTTAGAAGGAGAGAGGATAATTGCCTTGTTGCCGGGCAGCAGAAAGCAGGAACTCAACTTTTTGCTACCTGATATGATTGCTGTGACTTCCTTTTTTCCTGATCATAAATTTGTGATAGCAGGTGCTCCAAGTTTTACCACAGATAATTATGAGGAATATTTAAAGGGTAAGAATATTCCAATAATATTCGACCAGACATACGATTTGTTACATGTTGCAGAAGCAGCAGTTGTAACTTCCGGAACGGCGACCTTAGAAACTGCCTTGTTTAATGTTCCTCAGGTTGTCGTTTATAAAGGCGGAAAAATTTCAATTACCATTGCCAGGCTCCTGGTGAAAATTAAGTTTATCTCTCTTGTAAATTTAATTATGGGCCAACAGATTGTAAAAGAGCTCATTCAGGAAGATTGCAATCCTAAAAAAATCCAAGAAGAACTTAGTGCTATTTTAGGCAGTAGCAGGCAAGAAATGCTGAATAATTATAAAGAATTACATCAGAAAATGGGCGAGCCAGGAGCTTCCGGAAAAACTGCAGAACTCATGTTTAATTACCTAAAATAATTCAAATAAAGAAGCTTGTTTATATGTGGGTTTTACGATCGTTTTGGAAATAGCAGGACCAATTTCATAGACTTCAGTTTCTTGAAATCGGGATGCAACAATAATTTTAGTTTCTTCTGCACATGCTAAGAATAATTCCCGCACCAGATCTGGGCAGTTATTATTTTTTGATAAATGTGATAAAATCAAACAGCTCAAGTTTTCCGGGCGATGAGTTTTTAGCAGGTTAATAGCCTCTGAGTTAGAGAGGTGCCCCTTTCCACCTCTTATGCGGTTTTTAAGAAAATAGGGATAAGTGCCTTTATCTAATAAATCTTCACAATAATTCGCTTCTAAAAATGCGGCATTGCATTGTTTAAAATGCTTAATCAGTTCCTCACATACTCTGCCAAGATCTGTAAATACACCAACTTTTGTTCCTGCATATTCTATTAGAAAACTATGTGGATGAGCAGCATCATGAATTTTACTGAAAGCATTTATCGTTAATTCTCCTATTTGGATTTTTTCTCCAGGTCTAAAGGGAAATACTATTTTGTGATCTAAAGAAAAATTACAATTATTTAGTGTAACAGGAGTGATGTAAACAGGGATGCCGTACCTTTTGCTCAAGACCGGGATACCTTTAATATGATCAGTATGCTCATGAGAAACAAAAATAGCCTTAACATTTGAAAGAGATAGTTTTAAACGGCTCATGCGTTTTTCTACTTCTCTACAGGAAATCCCAACATCAATTAAAACGGCCTCTTCGTTATTTCCTACATAATAACAATTACCATTGCTTCCGGAATTTAAAGAAGTAATATAAAGAGACATCATACAAAGGAACGAGATTTATTAGAAATATTGTTTGAAACTTTGATAATTTAAAGGGATTAATAGTTTTTTTTTGATTTTCAATTTTAACACATTTGGTAGTTTTTGAATATTTATTGCTTTATAAATAGTATATTTTAATATTAAAAGCTTATTTTGAACGGGTATATAAACAAAAGTGAAATATATTTATTGTTGATATGTATATTTGCGATTAATAAAATTGATAATTGGCATGGTTAAAATAATTTTAACAGAAGATCATCAGCTGGTAAGAAAAGGAGTGAAATCCCTTCTTGAAAAAGAGCCGGATTTTGAAGTGATTGCAGAGTTTGCTAGCGGAGAAAGTGTTATTAAGGAACTGAGAAGTGGCCTGGAAGCGGATATTATCTTTGTAGATATTAAAATGGCTGACATAGATGGTATAACCTTGTCAGAGATTATTAAAAATGAATTTCCTGAATTAAAAGTAATCGTTCTTTCAATGATGGATCATGAAAAATATCTTAAGGATGCTTTCGAAGCGGGTGTAAAAGCTTATCTTTTAAAAAATGCCAGCGCCGAAGAAATGATTTTTGCAGTAAAGCATGTTTATGATGGCAATACTTTTCTTTGCTCAGAGTTAAGTATGAAAATGTTTCATAAAGTAATGGCATTTGAAGGACGTTTCATAAGTCAGCAACCGTCTGATCTAAGTCTTTCTGAACGCGAGTTATCTGTACTTAATCTAACTGCAGATGGTTATACTAATAGTGAAGTTGCAGATATTCTTAAAATGAGCAAGCGTACTGTAGAAGGTATGCGTAAGAATTTAATAGATAAGTCTGGAACAAAAAATACCGCAGGATTAATTCAGTATGCATTTAGAACAGGAATTATAAGATAAAAGACTTACCTACCCCCAACAAATACTTTAGTGAATTAAACTGCTGTAAGAGGGATAACAATATTGCATTTTGTTCCTATGCCTATGTTCGATTCTATTTCGAATACACCATTCAGCAGGCTCACACGATTTGCAATGTATTTAAGTCCAAATCCTCTTTGATTAAGGGATGAATCGAATCCCTGTCCATTATCTTCAGTTGTAATAAGTATATTCTCATTATTATGAATGATAAATATTTTTACTTGTTGAGCACTTGCATGCTTTATAGTATTATTTAAAAGTTCTTGTACAATACGGTAAATTGCTACTTCTAAATCATTATTTATTCTTTGCTGAAATCCTTTTATTTCATAAACTATTTTTATGGCGTAGGATAGAAGTTTGGTGTCAAACATGTCTCTTAGTGCAACTTCTAAACCAAAATCCTTTAACAAAGGTGGCATAAGCTCGTAAGACATACTTCTCATCTTTTTAATTGCCTGATTTAGCAAGTTGGTTACTTGTTTATTTTCTTTAGAAAGACTTATAAGTGCAATGTTTAATAATTGTCCAAAATCATTATGAAGAGACTCAGCAACCCGTCTTCTTTCTTCTTCCTGAGTTTGCATTACTGCATTCAATAAATTAGCCTGTTGCTGTTTTTGTAGATCTCTAAGTTTATTTTCTGATTTTATTTTTTCTGTGATATTTAAAGCGGTAAGTATAATTCCGTCACCTCTCTTTACAAAAGATATATCCCAATAGTTATCAAATCCGTCTTCATTATAATAAGTTTCAAATCTATCAGGTGCATTATGTTCAACAAAATCTTTTAGGTATTTACCAAATTCATGACTAAAAACATGGGGCATTATCTGTGATATTCTTTTTCCACTTAATTCTTTCGTTGATAGTCCTGTAAGTTTTGCTGCATTTTCGTTACTGTTTAAGAAGGTGAAATCGTAAATGTTGTTCTGCAGGTCTCTATTTACCTGGTAGTGGACTAACACAATAGGTGAGCCATTAATGAGGTCTTGCGTAAGTTTTAAGGCTTTTGCAGTTTCTTTCTCGGCTTCTTTTCTTTTAGTGATATCAGAAAAGGTAAGTAATACTCCGTCATTTAATTTCTCTATTACAATATGAAGCCAAACCCAGTTATGTTGGTAGTTGTAATGAATTTCTTCTTCTATCCTTTTCGAATCCTCAACTAATTTTTTAAGTTTTTTAAAGTATATATCTTTGGTTTTCTTATCGATTACACTCGCTAAATTTACATCAGCAGGGTTATAGCCCAGTATTTTGATGCTGGAATTATTGTAGAGTACGCATTTAAAATCAATAATCTCATTTTTGCTGTTTTTTATGGTTTTTAGAGCTACAATCCCATTAACAGAAGCATCGAAGACTGATTGCAGGAAGTTTTTGGCATCCAGAATTTTTATAGCAGATAGTTTGCTCTCTGTTACATCTCTTGATATTGCTAATACGCTTTCCGTTTTTCCTTCCGCATTTTTTTCTGGAATAATGGACGATTCTAAATAAGCAATACCATCATTAGTGGCCAGAGTAGTGTGATGATGAATAGTTTTGCCGCTTAGAAATGCTTGTTTTATTTTTTTTGTCCAATCTGAGGATTTAACCTCTTCACGCGTTTTAGCCTCAAGTTGCTTTTCAATAAAAGCGTTGGTTTTTGTGCCATCGAAAGATGTATTAGCAAATAATAATTTTGCTTCCGAATTCCAGCGTGTTACCAAATCGGGTACATTCTCTATTAAAGTTTTGAGCTGAACTTCTGTTTGCTGTAAATTTTTTCTGTATTTTATTTTTTCTGTAATGTCAGAATGTAAAATAATATATCCGGAATCTTCAGGATATATATTGATAGCGATCCAACGATCTATTTTATCCAGGTGCAATTCCTTAGATATTTTAATGCCAGTTTCCAGCACTACATTCAACAAACTTTTAATGGGAGCATAGATATCATCAAGCACAGAAAATAGGTTTTGTCCAATAATCTGCCTTTCTTCTTTATCCCATGTTTGGCATGCTGCATTATTTAGATAAACAATGTTATAATCCAGATCCAGTTTAAAGCAAACTTCGGTGATCATAGAAAATATCTTTTTAAATTGAAGGTCTTCTAGATCCTGATTTTTTTCAGTTAAATCGGTATATTGCTTTTCATCTTCAAGCTTTATAAGAAAGTATTCCGAGCCTTCTATAGTAACCGGAGTTGTGGTAAAAATATTTTTTTTCCCCGTTGTAGTTTTTTTATAATGGTATTGTGGGAAAGCAGTATAAATATTAGAACCTATTATTTTAGATAATAAACTGTTGGTAGTGTTTAGAAATTTCTTGTTTGCCCAAATAATCTCAAAATTTCCATCTACAGCTAAATAAGCTTCAGGCAGATAATCAAAAAAAATAAATCGGTTATCCTGTTTATTTAATAAGTCTGCGAGATTATTATCTTTTAATATCATCTATTAGTAATACTATTTTACGTGAGATTAATAATATCCTCTAAAAACTAAAACTAAATAAAATGTGTGATTTTAGAAAATTAACTTTGATTTTAGTTTGCAATTAGAGAATAGTAAAATCAATGAGCTATAAAATCCAAACTTTAACGGAAAAGAAGGGCAATAAATATCGAAATAGAAAATAAAAAAAATCCACCTTCAAGAAAGTGGATTTTTACAAGGTGGAGAATGCCGGATTCGAACCGGCCGCCTCTTCACTGCCAGCGAAGCGCTCTAGCCAAATGAGCTAATCCCCCGTTTAAAGTGGTGCAAATATTAAAAAAAAATATTGATCTTTCAATAAATCTTTAACAAATTTCTACACAAATTTTATTGTGAAGAAACCGCTATTGTAAATAAAGCGCCCGATTTGTTGAGCGCTTTATTGTTATTTTTCTCTTTTTCTTTCGTTGTCTTTATTCGAAGTCTGATCAGATCGCTGTCCGCCTCCATTTGTAATCCCTTGTTGTTTCTTGTCGTTCTTAGGGTTATGAAATGCCCTGTCAGATGTGGGATTTCCTTGAATTCCACCACTGTTTTTTTGATCAGCCTGATTTTTCATGATAGATTAAATTAAGTAAACAATATAATTATGTTATTTCAACGTTATTTTTAAGGGTTATGTTTTTACTTATTTAATATTTATAATGGCACATCCTTTGCGTAAGATTTTCTAAATTAATATAAATGAAAACAATATTGAATATTCTTGCAATTGTTTTTGTGCTGGGATGGTTACTAGGGGTGATGGTATTTGCAGGGGGAATATTAATACACATCCTCTTGGTCCTTGGGATTTTCTCATTAGGCATAAGACTGCTTAGCGAAGAAGAGCCTGCACAATAAAGTTAAACAGCTAAAAAATTACCATGGAAAGTGTTAATCATCACCGAAAGGATTTTGATACTTTAGTCGAAGCATTACAAGATCTAAATAATAGGGGTTATTCAGGAAATTTAAAATTGAGAGATGATTTTTTAGAGGAATCGGAAAGAAAACTGATGTTATACCCTTCTAATTTTACAGTGGTAGAAAGCTATCGTTTCGAAGGTCCTTCAGATCCGGCCGATAACACCGTTGTTTATGCCATAGAATCAAATGATGGAGATTTTAAGGGCGTTTTAGTAAGTGGCTACGGTGTTTATTTTGATAGTGCATCTGAAGAACTTATTAAAAAACTGGATATTACACATTATCATTAGCCGGTGCGCCTTCTTATTAAGCTAGTTATCGAAAAATAATGTTTTTATTCGGTAGTAAAGATACTTTAGAGTAATAAACCATTCTAATCATAATTAAAGCTATATTCCCACCAAACCATGAAGTGTAGGGAGAGAGCTCCTTTCAGGAACAAAATTTCTATAATCATAGTAATAATAATTTCGAAAGAATGTGTAGTTTCTACTGCTCCTAATTGTAGTTCCCATAAAAACCAACGAAATGGATTTCTGCAAAACTCTTTTATTAAAGTTTTGTCTCCTTTCTTAAAAGAGCTATAAGCTTATAGATAAAGTGAGAATATATCTTAAGCTGCCCGACCATAGAAAGTCTTCTCCTGCCATTGCCATACTTTTATAGAATATATAAGTAGAACTAAAAAATACAATTGATAAATAAGTTCAGCAGTTATGCTTTGGTAGAACTTTTCATTAACGACATACAAGAGCAATGATTTATTCCTCAAATATAGATTTCAATCGTCATTATATTAACTAGAATTAGTGGTGTAACCAGAAGGAGTTTATATTTGCCGGATGTTTCTGAATTTTATTGTCGCTATTGTTGTAAACTTTCTGGGATATCTCCCTTTTGGAAATATAAATCTAACGGCTGTTCAAATGTCTGTAAATAGGGGAATGAAGCAAACCCTTGTGTTTATAACCACATTTTCTATTTTCGAAGCTTGCTTTACCTATGTTTTAATGCGTTTTGCAGATTGGTTTGCT
>JAZQRF010000062.1:0-13764 GCA_045629485.1 Pelobium sp.
ATTAAGATAATCCTGACTGTTTCTTGATGTCGATGTATTTAAATAAGCACTAATAGATAAGTTTCTTGTTGACCCTGCAAATCTATGGTTATACAAAACATCAGCTCCAAAATTTGGAGTTCTGGAGTCGGTAATATCTATATAATCTCCATCGGAGGACAATACATCGTTTCTAAAAATTTGAAACCCACCATTTTCTGTTCTGTCTGAAGTTGAAAAACTTACTCTTGGTGTCAATTTCAAATAGTTTAAGGTATCTATTTTATATTCAATATTGAAATCGAATCTATGATTGAGGCTTGTGGATTCAGAATTTGTTTCTCTGTTATCATCAATAGTTGGAGTTGCCTCATCGGCCTTGCCAAATATTTTTTGAAAGGTTGAGCTTTCTACTTCATTATTACGGCTAAAAAAAGAATAGCTACCGTAAGCGGTAATTTTATCGCTCCATTGGTCACGATAATTTACCCCAATAGAATTCACATTAGTAAGTCCTGCAGAATTAAATCCACCACCACCGCCAGCACCTTGTCCACGTCTTCCACCGCCACCGCTACCCCCGCTGGTTAAATTGAAGATGTTTGCATTAGTATTATTTAGATTGGCAAGAACAGATATTTGCTGATTGTTATTAAACTTTGCGCCAAATACAGAAGCTTGATACCTTTCTTTAGTTCCTGCACCAATTGTTCCTCTGGTTAAATAGCCTTTATTTTTGTCTGGACGAATAGTAAAGTTTAATATCTTATCTGGCTCCCCTTCTTTCACGCCATTTAAATTAGCCTGGTCTCCGTAATCATCAATAATTTGCACATTTTGCAAAATATCTGCCGGCAAATTTTGTGTAGCTGTTTTCACATCTCCACCAAAAAAATCCTTCCCGTTAACCCTAACACGGGTAACCTGCTTGCCTTGTGTGGTTACATTGCCATCTCTATCTACCTCCACACCAGGAAGTTTTTTTAGTAAATCTTCTGCAAGGGCATTATCTTTCAGTTTATACTGGTCGGCTCTGTATTGTAAAGTATCTTCTTTTACTACTACATCAGGGGTGCCATCCACAATAACCTCACTCAACATTTTACTATCATTTGTTAGTGTTATTGCAGATAAAGTAAGCTTGCTTGATTCTCCAAAATTGTATCTTCTGGTTAGTGTTTTATATCCCAATGCTGTAATTGCAATAGCGCCTTGTTTTGATTTTAGATTGCGGAAAGTGAAATTACCATCAATATCAGTTATGGTAGAAAGCGTATCCTGAGGAGAAGTTAGTTTAATAGCTGCGCCTATTACTGTATAACCTGTTGAATCTTTTAGGGTACCCTTAATTTCCAGAGGGGCTTGAGCATTTGCTACAATTGTGTATATGCAAAAGGCAATTAAAATGAAATATTTCTTCATCTAAAACTTGTAAAACTTACTATTAAAATCTGTCAAATGTAATATTTAAAGACTTTATTGATCGCAATAAGTTTAACCGGGTTGTAAATAAAATATAATAATGTGTTTTAATACTATTTTTAATTGAAGTAAAGCACCAATTTCTTTACTGAAATAATTGATTTAAGAGAGAGTGTTAACAGGAATTCTTATTTTAAACAATGGATATTCTTACAGATTAGGCCAGTTCAGCAAGAATCTCTTCTATCGTTAATGATTTCTGCTCTCCGCTTTGCATGTTTTTTAGCGTTAGCTTCCCGCTTGACATTTCGTCTCCACCAATAACAATGGTATATGCGATATTTTTATCATTAGCATATTGCATTTGCTTTTTAATCTTAACACCAAATGGATACAGTTCTGAGCTGATATTTTGTGATCTTAATCTTGCTAAAAGTGGAATCGCATACTTCTCTTCTTCTTTACCAAAAACGCAGATCAATACTTTTGTGCTACTTTCGGTGGTTGCGGGGAATAATTTCAGTTCTTCCAGAACATCATAAATTCTATCGGCACCAAAAGAAATACCTGCCCCGGTTAAGTTAGAAAGGCCAAACATTCCTGTAAGATCATCGTAACGGCCGCCACCACCAATAGAACCCATTGCTACTTCATTAGTTTTCACTTCAAAAATACACCCGGTATAGTAATTTAACCCCCGGGCCAGGGTAAGATCTAATTCTATTTTTGCGTGGTAAATAGTGAAGTTCGACAGGTAGTCGAAAACGGTTTGGATTTCTTCGATCCCTTTTATTCCTACTGCAGATGCTGTTAAAACTTCCTGTAACTTTTGCAGTTTGTCTTCATTAGAACCGCTTAAAAGAATCACAGGTTTTAGGATTTCGAGATCTGCTTGAGTGAAGCCTTTAGTTAGCAATTCTTTTTCGACCCCTTCTAACCCAATTTTATCGAGCTTATCAATTGCAACGGTCATGTCAATTATCTGGTCTGGCTTTCCAATTAATTCGGCTATCCCGGATAAAATCTTCCTGTTGTTAATTTTTATCGTGAAATCTTTTAAGCCTAAATTACTTAAGGCTTCATCATATATACAGATAAATTCTGCTTCATTTAGTAAAGAGTCTGATCCTACCACATCGGCATCGCACTGGTAAAATTCACGGTAGCGACCTTTTTGAGGCCTGTCGGCTCGCCAAACCGGCTGAATCTGAAATCTTTTGAAAGGAAAAGTGATCTCGTTCTGGTGTTGCACTACGTACCTGGCAAATGGCACAGTGAGGTCGTACCGTAAGGCTTTTTCTGAAATAGAGGAGGTAAGTAATTGTGAATTACGGCTCATCAGTTTTACCTCATCAACCTTGGCAAGATAATCTCCGGAATTTAAAATTTTAAATATCAGCTTATCTCCTTCATCTCCGTATTTACCGGTTAAGGTATCCAGGTTTTCCATGGTCGGAGTTTGGATTTCCTGGTAACCATATTTTCTAAATACTGCTTTTATAGTATTGTAAATATGATTTCTCCTCGTCATTTCAACAGGGCCAAAATCTCTTGTTCCTTTTGGAATAGCTGCTTTTACATTTGCCATGCGGCAAAAGTAATAAAAAAATCAAGCGGTAGAGGCGGTTCGTAATTCGCCTCCACCAAAATTAAGAATCTTCGTCCACCTCACCATCGTAATCAAACAAACGATCGGGATTTTCCGGACCTTCTGGCATCCCCTTATCAGGATCAAGGGTAAAAGCAGGCTCAGCAGCTCTCGCTGCTTCTTCTATTTGTCTTTGCTGATCGGAATCATCTTCAAACCGCTCGTCCTGAAACATTTTATCCGTTACGAGATCTTCATTAACAGGGTCCATAGTGTCGTCCTCTTCTTCAAAGGAATTTTCATTTTCTTCGTTAATCATAGCAGTAGAATTTGTAATGATAACATCAAAAAGCAAAGATTGTTTAACTAACAAGACATCCCACTTGTTAAACCAAGAATATTATTGGCTAAATTAGCCATTATTTTTCATCAATATGAATACCTCATCTCATCAGGATCAAGCTATAGAAAAAACGGTTTTTCCTATCCTTTTTGCCATTAGCTTTTCTCATTTACTGAATGATACCATACAATCATTAATTCCGGCTATATATCCTATAATCAAAGATTCCTATCACTTAAGTTTTTCGCAGATCGGTTTAATTACATTAACTTTCCAATTAGCGTCTTCCATATTACAGCCCTTTGTAGGCTCTTATACAGATAAGAAACCAAAACCGTATTCTTTGGCTATTGGGATGGGATTTTCTCTTACGGGCCTGGTATCCCTATCGCTGGCAAGTAGCTTTTATGCTATGCTGGTTTCGGTGGCATTAGTGGGAGTAGGTTCTGCCATCTTTCATCCCGAAGCATCAAGAATGGCAAATATGGCTTCTGGCGGGAAAAGAGGCTTAGCTCAATCTGTCTTTCAATTGGGCGGCAATGCAGGCAGTTCATTAGGCCCTTTACTTGCCGCCTGGATAATTGTTCCGAATGGTCAAATCAGCTTAGCCTGGTTCTGTTTAATCGCCCTGGTAGCGATTATAGTTCTTACTCAGGTTGGTAAATGGTACAAGAAGGAGATGGTATTACGAATGACCCGGAAATCTACAGCTTCAGCGATTAATTTCCGCTTATCAAAAAGAAAAATAGTGTCTTCCGTTATCATCCTTCTCGTATTAATTTTTTCCAAGTACTTCTATATGGCCAGTCTAACAAGCTATTTTACTTTTTATATGATGGATAAATTCAATGTGTCGGTACAAAGCTCGCAGATCTATCTTTTTATCTTTTTATTTTCTATAGCTGCAGGCACATTAGCCGGAGGGCCTATTGGCGATCGAGTAGGTAGAAAATATGTGATTTGGTTTTCTATATTAGGAACAGCACCTTTTGCCTTGCTGCTACCATACGCTAACCTTTTTTGGACTGTTGTTTTAATTGTACCCATTGGTGTTATTCTGGCTTCGGCGTTTTCTGCTATTTTGGTTTATGCACAGGAATTAATTCCCGGAAAAGTAGGGCTCGTATCTGGCTTATTTTTTGGTTTTGCTTTTGGGATGGGCGGTATAGGCTCCGCCCTTTTGGGAGATTTAGCAGATAAAACCAGCATCAATTATGTTTTCCATATTTGTTCGTTTTTGCCTTTAATTGGTTTGATCGCCGGTTTTTTACCTAATTTGAATCAGAAAAAAGCCAGGGCTTAGTAGCAGGCATTCAGAAAGTACTGACTTAATGGTAAATATACTTTTATTTAGATGCTAAAAAAGCCGATGGAAAAAGTTCATCTGCCCTATGTGTCAACCTGTCTTTCAATCTGCCATTAGGATATTATAAAAAGAATCATTATCCAGTTTTTGAAGCAAGAATTCTCAACAACAGAAGTATTATTATAAACTGTCGCAATTAGCTCGATTTAACAAACAGTGGCATGATTTTTAACACTTTAAGGGATAAAAAACACTATGTTAAGCATTATTAGTGATTTACCTGGACATGTACTTGGAGTACGAGCCACCGGAACAGTAGATAGAACAGATTTAGAAAATGTTCTTTTACCTGCTTTACAGGAAAAGGTGAATCTCTATGATGAAATCAATTATCTTTTGGTTTTGGATACTGAGGTGGGCAACTGGACAGCAGGAGCCTGGTTTGAAGATGCCAAAGCTGGATTGAAGCATTTTACCAAATGGAATAAGATTGCAGTTGTTACCGACCAGAAAGGTGTAGAAAAATTTACTGATGTTTTTACTTTCGCAGTTCCCGGAGAATCCAAAGGCTATACACATGCTGAATTGGAATCAGCAAAAGCCTGGGTGAGTTCCTAAGAGTATCTCGCGCTACCTATTACACCTTTACGTCTAAAGTTTGTCATAATTCCATTACATACTTTCAGATATTAGAAAAAGTAGAGTTCTTTGCCCGAACGTTCATTCGGTTTAAGAATTTATGAGTAAGAAAAGTTGCATATTAGATACTACTTTATCTTTGATAAAAGATCATGGTTTCCATGGCACTTCGATGAGCATGATTGCCTGTAAGGCAGGAGCCGCTACCGGTACAATATACCACCACTATCCTTCTAAAGACGAGTTGATTAAAGCGCTTTTTAAAGAAGTAAACGAACAGTTATTAGCCGCAATTATAATTTCCAGTGATGATTCTATTCCTTTTAAAGAACGATTTTGCAAATTCTGGAAAAGTCAGTTTAAATATTATGTTACACACCCGGAAGCACTAATGTTTCTTGAACAATACATGAGCTCGCCCTATTATTTAGATGATGAATGTTATATAAAAGACCTTTATAAAGATGTAACTGCTTTTTTTAATGATGGTATGGATAAAGGCTTTATAAAAAAAATGGATAAGGAAATATTAAGCCCGGTAGTGAGGGGAAGTATAACGGCATCCGCCCGTTTACATCTTGCCGGTAAACATGCTTTTAGTGAAGAAGATCTTGACAAAGTAGTGGACATTGTGTGGAGCGGTATTAAAATCTAAATTACATTAAATGAATAGATTAAGTATTATTATTTTCGGATTAGGCTTATTACCCGCCTATAGTTTTGCCCAAACTGAAAAGCAAAAAGAACTTAAAGGCACTATTACTTTAGAGCAAAGTATTAATTATGCCCTAACGAATCAGCCTAATATAAGGTTGGCTAACCTCGATCAGGAAATTGTAGAACGCGATATTAATGCTCAGCTGGCCGATTGGCTACCGCAGGTTAGAGGAGAGGCTTCCCTCAACCGAAATCTAGTTATCGGTAGCAATAGTATCGACATTGGAGGTCAAACCACAGTAGTAAGACAAGGATTAAGAAACAGCTCTAACTTATTATTACAAGCCGACCAGGCGATCTATAGCAATGAATTGTTACTTGCCACCAAAGCCGCTAAATATTCCAGGGAGCAGGCAAGTCAAAATATTGAGCAGGTAAGGATAAACACCATTACCCAGGTAAGCAAAGCTTTTTACGATGTTCTTTTATCACAAGACCAGCTAAAAATTTTAGATGGGGATATTATACGTTTAGAAAAGCAACTTAACGATGCATATGCTCAATTCGAAAGCGGCCTGGTTGATAAGACTGATTATAAAAGAGCTACCATTTCTTTAAACAGTTCCAGATCACAAAGAAAAGCAGTAGCAGAACGTTTGATTTACAAAAAATCTTACTTAAACCAGCTGATGGGAATTGCAACAAACTCCAACATTAGTTTAGCTTTTGATGATTCTGATATTGCCGCCAAAATTTCTTTAGACACTACTGCATATGTAACGCAGGAAAACAGGATCGAGCTTAAACAATTAAACACCCAAAGACAGCTTCAAGAATTAAATGTTAGCTATTATAAATTTGGATTTTTGCCCAAACTATCAGCCTACTATAATTATAACTTAAATTACTTCAACAACGAGTTCGCAAAATTGTATGATAGAGATTATCCGGCATCACAAGTTGGATTAAGGCTATCTATTCCAATTTTTCAAGGGACGAAAAGAATCCAGTCTTTAAGAAGGGCTGAGCTGGAAACTGAAGCTATTGACGTAACCATTGAAGATCAAAGGAACCAAATCAACACAGAATATGATTTAGCTCTTGGTACTTACAAAAGCAATTTGGCCGATTGGAAATTTCAGGAACAGAATGAAAAGCTGGCTAAGGATGTTTACGAAACGATAAAATTGCAATACGACGAAGGCATTAAAACCTACTTAGACCTAATTACCGCAGAAACAGACTTGAAAACATCCCAATTAAATTATCTTAATTCTCTTTACAATCTTCTATCAAGTAAGGTAGATGTTCAAAAGGCAATGGGAACTTTAACTCCTACATTACAATAAATAATAAATATACAAGCATATACTCTAATCATATATTATCATGAAACACTTTAAACTTATAGCCACAGCATATGTAATACTGGGAACTGTATTACTGTCTTCTTGCGGCAATAAAAATGGCCAGCAACAAGGTCCGCCTCCTGCAGTACCTGTGACAACATATACCGTTTCAAAAGAAGCAGTAACACAAACATTAAATTACCCAGGCACAGTAACAGGGTTAAAAACGGTGGAACTTAGGGCAAATGTAAGTGGTTATATCACGGGAATTTATTTCCAGGAAGGTGCAATAGTAACTAAGGGACAAAAACTTTATGAAATTGACCGTACGCAATACCTGGCAGCGTATAACTCTGCTTTAGCTAGTGTGAAAAGTGCACAGGCATTATTGGCCAGAAGCCAAAAAGATCTGGAGCGCTACCAGTTACTGGATAAAAAACAAGCAATTGCCAAACAACGTTTGGATTATGCACAAACCGAAATTAATACTGTACAAGCCCAGGTAGATGCTGCTAAAGCTAGTTTGGCCGCTGCTAAAAACAACCTGGATAACTCTATTATTCATGCCCCTTTTACAGGAACTATCGGAATTTCCTTAGTTAAACCCGGGTCTCTTATTACAGCAGGTTCTACCTTATTAAATACCATTTCCAATACAAATCCAGTAGCAGTAGATATAGAAGTCGATCAAAAAGAGTTGCCCTTTTTTCTTTCCCTGGAAAACGATAACAATGTTGTTAGAGACTCTATTTTTACGATTCTAATCCCCGGTGGTTCCGGACAAAAAATAGTAGGTAAAATTGCCACCATAGACAGGGCGATTACCCCTACTACCGGAACAATAAAAGTTAGGCTGAGCTTTCCTAATGCCTCCGGACAATTGAGAATCGGGATGAACTGTACGCTAAATGTGCTCAAGAAATCCAATGGTGAAGTTTTAGTAATTCCTTATAAAGCTGTTTCAGAACAGCTTGGAGAACTCACAGTATTTGTTGTGGGTGATAGCAGCAAAGTAGACCAGAGATCAGTAACACTTGGCACTAAAGTGAGCTCAAATGTTGTTGTGAATAGCGGACTGAAAGAGGGAGAAGTAATAGTTGTAGACGGTATTATGAACTTAAGAAACGGCACTGTAATAACTACCGATGCACCACCAGCGCCAAAACAGCAGGTTAAATAGATTTTTACCACAGATTAGAAAATAATATATGATATCTGAAGTTTTCATCAGGAGGCCGGTTACGGCGATCGTGATCTCCATATTAATTGTGTTAGTGGGAACAATTGTAATTACTACACTTCCCATCAGCCAATATCCAAATATCGCTCCACCTACAGTTTCAGTTAGTGGTACTTATACCGGTGCGGATGCACAAACGGTTGAACAGACTGTGACCACTCCTATCGAGAGCCAAATTAATGGTACTCCGGGAATGAAATACCTTTCGTCCAACAGTACATCCGATGGGCGTTCGGCTATTACCGTAACCTTTGATGTAGGGACCGATATTGACATTGCCGCACTTGACGTACAAAACCGCGTAGGAATTGCCGAGCCTGCCCTCCCGGAAGCGGTAAGACGTTTGGGGGTAACTACTAAAAAAGCCAATACCGATATTTTAATGGTGCTTGGCTTATATTCCCCCAATGGCACTCACGATCAAAAATTTCTTTCTAACTACGTTAATCTTTATGTAAAGGACGCCCTGTTAAGGGTAAAAGGGGTTGGAGATGTACAGGCATTTGGTCAGCCTTTTAGTATGAGGATTTGGTTAGATGCTAATAAGTTAACTCAACTAGGCTTAACGCCTGCAGATGTGACCACCGCCATACAAGAACAAAATACTCGCTTGGCAGGTGGTAGTGTGGGAGGACCTCCCCAACCTAGTTCACAGGTATTCGAATTCTCTGTTATTCTCGATGGAGCACTTACAACAGAAGAAGAATTTAAAAACATCATTGTTAAAGCTCAGGATGGCTCTATTGTTTTTCTTAAAGATGTTGCAAGGGTAGAACTAGGAGAATTCTCCTATTCCACCCGCTCCAAGATCAATGGAAAGGTAGCATCAATGATGGCTATTAACCAAACGCCTGGTGGAAATGCGGTGCAAACTGCGGAAGGTATTACAAAAACATTAGAAGAACTAAAAGCAAATTTCCCTAAGGATGTTGATTATAAAATAGGTTACGAAACCGTTTCAGTTGTAAAGGTGTCTATCAATGCGGTAGTTCATACACTTGTTGAGGCATTAATCCTTGTAACAATTGTTGTATTCCTTTTCCTTCAAAGCTGGAGAGCCACTTTAATTCCAGTTTTAGCCATTCCAGTATCTATTATTGGAACATTCATTTTCTTTACCTTCATGGGATTCTCGATAAACGTTTTGACCATGTTTGGTTTCATTTTAGCCATTGGTATTGTGGTGGATGACGCGATTGTTGTGGTAGAAGCAGTACAACACTATATGGATCATGATGGCCTGTCGGCTCCTGAAGCCACAAGGAGAGCAATGAAAGACATTACCGCACCGGTTATTGCCATCGCCCTTATCCTTGCAGCCGTTTTTGTTCCTGTAGGATTTATACCAGGTATGGTAGGCCAGTTATACCAGCAGTTTGCGATTACTATCGCTGTATCTGTGGTGATTTCGGCATTTGTGGCCTTATCACTAACACCTGCTCTTTGTTCTCTTTTATTGAAGCCAATGAACCTGAATAAAGAATCTAAAGGAATAAACAAATTCTTCTATAAGTTTAACACTTGGTTTCATAAAGTAACTGTTAATTACTCTAAAGGTGTACAATGGTGTATTAAAAAAGCACCTCTTGTGATTATCGTTTTAATTTGTATTTACGTAGGTACAATAGGTTTATTTACTATTAAACCCCGGGGCTTTATTCCTAATGAAGATGCGGGTATTTTTTTAATGGGTGTAACCTTACCTGAAGGTGCTTCTGCAGCGAGAACAGATGCTTTTGTAGAAAAAATAACCACAACCATTCAAACAAAATTCCCTGAAGTGGCGAGTATTACTTCCATTGCTGGTATAAATATCCTAAACCGCTCTTTTAAGTCTAACGCAGGAACGTTTTTCGTTCAGCTAAAAAACTGGGACGAAAGAGAAAAGGATGTAGCAACAATCTTAAGAGAAATACAGGCAGAATTTACCGGCAATAAAGAAGGAAGTGTTCTTGCTGTTGCTCCACCCCCAATACCGGGCTTAGGTATTAGTGGTGGTTTTGCATTGCAAATTCAGGAACAACAAAGCGGCGATATCAAACAATTTGAAGCTGCAGTTGGAAAATTCTTAATGGCTGCTAACCAAAGACCGGAAATAGGAATGGCATATACCCTGTTTAACTCTAAAACACCCAATTACCAGGTGATAGTCAACCGCGATCAGGTGAAGAAGATGGGGGTTTCTATTGGCGCAGTTTATAGTACCATTTCCAGCTATCTGGGAAGTAGCTATGTAAATGATTTTACCAAATACGGAAGAAATTTTAGGGTTGTTACACAGGCGGATACTGCCTATAGAACACACATAGAGGACCTTAAAAGCTTATATGTAACCAACCTGCAGGGAGCCTCGGTTCCTTTAGGAACAATGCTGGATTATAAAATGGTAGAGAATCCATCTATCATTAATCACTTTAATTTGTTTAGATCAATTGAGGTGAGCGGTAGTGCAGCACCTGGTTACAGTAGTGGTGATGCCACTAAAGCAATTGAGGAAGTGGCCGCCCAAACCTTGCCACAGGGTTACGCTTACAGCTGGTCGGGCTTAAGCTTAGAAGAAAAAGAAGCCGGAGACAGCACCTTATATATATTTGCCCTGTGTATCGTCTTTGTGTTCTTATTACTTGCTGCTTTATACGAAAGTTGGTCGGTACCATTTTCAATACTTTTTGCAGTACCTCTTGGAATATTTGGAGCCATCTTAGCCCTAACTTTCTTACCTAAACTTGATAATAATATCTATGCGCAAATCGGATTGGTGACCCTAATTGGTCTCTCTGCAAAAAACGCAATTTTGATTGTAGAATTCGCAAAAGAGAGAGTTGATTGGGGAATGGGCTTAATTCCTGCCACAATGGACGCCGTGAAGTTAAGATTGCGTCCAATTATTATGACCTCACTGGCTTTCTGTTTAGGTGTTATTCCTCTGATTATTTCATCAGGTGCGGGTGCAGTCTCCAGACAAACTATCGGGTGGACTGTATTTGGCGGAATGATTGCTGCAACCTTACTGGCTGTTTTTATCGTTCCTGTGCTTTTTGTATTAATCACCAGGTTGGCCTATGGTAAGAAGAAACTGGCAGAACTGGAGGCTTCTTATGATCCAAATGCTCATAAAGATACCCTTCATGCTGATGAAGATTAAGTTTTAAATTTCACTATAAAAAAAGAGGGCCGTTTTCAAATAAAAACGGCCCTCTTTTTATAAAAGCTTTCGTATTGTAACTTAACGGTAAAGCCCTTTGCTGTCTATAAATTCTGCCACATTATCCGGGATAAAAAAGCTTACATTTTTCTTTTCTTTCACAGCCTTTCTTATAAAGGTAGAGGAAAGTTCCATCAAAGGGGTTTGGGTAATTGTTACTGATGGATGATTTAAAAACTCCTGAGATTCGTAACCAGGCCTTGGATAAACAAATATCCGATAATCCCTAAGTATCAATTCATAGTTCTTCCATTTTTTTAATGATTTTAGGTTATCCGATCCCATAATCAATACAAAATCATGCTCCGGGTATTGGTCTTTTAATAAAGTTAAAGTATCAATGGTATAAGATGGCTGGGCCAGTTTTAACTCCACGTCAGAAACCGAGATATTTTCTGCTTTATCTATGGCCAGCTTAGCCATTTCAAGCCTGTCATAAATATCTATCAGGTCTTGCTTTTCCTTTAAAGGATTATGGGGAGAAACTACCAGCCAAACTTTGTCCAGATCGGTATAGTTTGCCATGTAATTAGCAATGATTAAGTGCCCTGTATGGATAGGGTTATAGGATCCGAAAAATAATCCGATTTTCATTATTTACTTATTTTTAGAGGTATTCAATAACATTACCTCAAAAAAGGTTATTTATTGATAAAATCCAGCACTAAACGCTCTGCTTGTTCGCAAGCTTCATGAAGATCATAGTTTTTCAGAATTACGTCAAACTGGGGGGCATAAGCCAGTTCCTTTTCTGCTTTCACTATGCGCTCTGCCAGTTTCTCTTTAGAATCAGTTCCCCTACCCGTTAATCTCTCGATTAACGCTTCTAAAGAAGGTGGCTGAACAAAGATTGCCAGCGCATCCTCTTCGAATTTTCTTTTTAACCTTAAGCCTCCTTCCACATCAATATCAAAAATTACATGTTTCCCTTCATCCCAAATTCTATCGATTTCACTTTTTAAAGTGCCATAGAAAGTACCTGCATACACCTCTTCAAACTCTACAAATTCGTGTTTAGCTACTTTATGCAAAAACTCCTCGTTACTAATAAAATAATAATCTTTATTATTTACCTCCTCCCCACGAGCTTCTCTGGTAGTGGCAGAAATAGAAAATGCTATTTTATCAGAAAATTTGTTCAATAAATGATGAACGATGGTTGTTTTACCAGCTCCGGACGGTGCAGAAAATATAATGAGTTTGCCTTGTTTCATTCTTGAAAGTTGTAAGTTCTAAGCGAGAAGTTGTAGGTTTAACACTTAAAACCTATAACTTTTAACTTCAAACTTATAATACGTTTAACAATTGTTCTTTAATTTTTTCGAGCTCTTCTTTCATGCCCACCACAAAACGTTGGATATTCGCATCGTTTGCTTTAGACCCCATGGTGTTGATCTCTCTACCAATTTCTTGAGAAATAAAACCAAGTTTTTTACCGCTTGCGTCTTTATCTCTTAAAGTTTCAATAAAATAATCGCAATGGCTTTTTAAGCGTACTTTTTCTTCAGTAATGTCGAATTTATCAATATAATAAATCAATTCCTGTTCTAAACGGTTGTTATCAATGTTATCTTTTCCAACAGCATCGCTTAAATAGTTGTTTAAGCGTTCTTTAAAAGCAGGCACCCGGTTGGGTTCAAACACCTCAATTTCACGCATAAAAGATAGAATATTTTCTATTCTAAAAATCAGGTCCTTCTCCAGAACCTTACCTTCATCTTCCCTAAATTTTTGGAAATTGCTCATTGCTATTTTAATAGTATCTAATACGATATTCCATTCCTCATCTGAGATAGAATTCTCGTCATACTTCACTACTTCGGGCAAAGAAACAGCCAAACTCATGAGGTTAGAAGTATCTTCTCCTAACTCAACAGCCGTGTTTTTTAGCTCAGAATAGTAATATTTTAAAAGGCTTTGATTAATTGTAGCGGCTTTAGATGCAATATTATTGCTTTCCACATTGATAGAAAAAGACACTTTTCCCCTTTCTATTTGCTTATTGCATTCGTTACGAAGGAAAAATTCTTTATCTG
>JAZQRF010000063.1:0-2304 GCA_045629485.1 Pelobium sp.
GTGAGAAGACTATCGGGGTTAATAATTTTGATCTCTTTCAGCGATTTAAGGAGATATAAATTAGTGAAAGGAGTATGGTCCCATAGGAACACTTGTTTTGTTAAAGATCCTGTAGGTCTGTTACTGCTAAATAAGAGACCATCCTTATAAAAAGCAGGAGCGTATTCGGCGCTTTGTGTATTTATATTGATAAAATTAACCACCCAGTTTCCTTTATTCTTGTTGAAAGTACTGGTGTTTGTTCTGGAAAAGGCACCGGCTCTTTTATCTGCAGGCACCAATGTTAGGTATTTCCTATACCATTCTTCAGAACTCTCATAATGTTGGTTATTAGCCAGAATCTCTGCATAATGTAAGGCCCAGACTGGCTTTACAGGACTATATTGAGTTAGTTTTTGGTATTCCTGTAAAGCATGCTCATAGTCTTTAATTAGTCGGTAACTTTCTGCAAGCATTTCCTGTGCCTGGATGTTATTGGGTGTTTTCAGTAGAATGAGCTTGAGTTGTCTGATCGCTTCCGGATAATGAAGCGAAGTATATTCTCGACGGGCTTTTTTTAGCTCAGGTGTTTGGTCGGTTTGCCTCTGTGCCTCGGCATTTACCGAAAACAAGAAGCAGAGGAAAAGTAAAAAGGGTACTTTATATTTAAATACTTTCATCATCATTATTAAAAATATCTTGGAGAGAGGGTTTTACCTTTAGCAAAGCCAAATTCGTAACGGAGCATAATTTCATGGCTTCCAGAATTAAAATTTCGCAAACTTGTGGTACTATGGTCATAGCTATAGCCAATTCTGATTTGTGGAGTGGCTTGAATTTCAACCAAAGCGGCGACATCAGCATCTGTTCGGTATTGGCCGCCGATACCAATGACATCCTTGATCCATAATGTTGCATTTACATCTGCCTCAATTGGTGCCCCTTTTACGCCTTTAATCAGAAAGGAAGGTTTAAGTTTGAAATCTTCATCTAAGGGAAATACATAACCAGCTGATAAGAATACATGCAGCGCCTGCTCGCCACTTAATTTCTCACCGGCTGAATTGTCTGCAGACAAATTATTCGGCAATAAATCCTGGGCTGCCAAACCTATGTAAAGCTTATCAGAATTATAATATACTCCAGTACCGAAATTGAAAAGCATTTTATTGATATTGGTTGCAAAAGCAGGGTCATAAGGCGCCGTTGAACCCAAGTTAATATCCCTTAGGTTGACTTTATATTGGCTCACGTTTCCTTGTAGACCGAAACTTAAAGTTCCTATATCCATTTTTATTCTGTAAGCAGCACTCATCACCCCAGCTGTGGTTTGGGTTTGGCCTAATTTATCACTGATCAATTGAAATCCAATTCCAATCTTGTTATTTAAAATTGGTGCGTCAATGGTGAAAGTTCCTGTTTTAGGAGCACCTTCAATACCTACCCATTGATTTCTGAACAGAGCCGTAGCAGAAATTACATTACGGCTACCCGCATAGGCCGGATTAATAGCAAGTGAGTTAAACATGTATTGCGTAAACATGGCATCTTGTTGTGCCAATCCTTTTATCCCGTTAAGGATAAGGGTTAAAAGTAGAAATAGTCTTAATTTATGCATTTTATCTGGTAATGGTTAGCGGTCCGGCTTTTTTGCTTTTTCCATCTATTTTAATAATGTAATAATAGGTTCCCACAGGTACATCTTCACCAATATGTACGCCCTCTGTGGTTTTTCCATTCCATTCGTTTCTGTAGTTTGAGGATTTATAAATTCTATTGCCCCAGCGGTTATAAATTTCCAATAGAATATGAGCATTGGCTGCATTTTCAATTACGAAATAATCGTTAATGCCATCATTATTGGGTGAGAAACCACCTGGAATAAATAAATCAATTTCTTCTAAAGTTACTGGAGTAGGAGTGGCTGGAGATACATCACCGGGGTTAACCGGGTCTGGCGTTAAGCCGTCTGTAGATTGATCAATGGTTACAATTGCCTGTGCACCCGATATTCCCTGTGCAATAGCCGTGTTATTAAACACGCCTTCATTCTGATCGAGGCTTACATTAACTTCCAGAACTACCTGTTCTTTTGACGTGGGAAAGAGAATGCTGCTAATCACGAGCATTTCTTTAATTGCAAATCCGTTATAGGCTGAATTTACATTAAGGTTGCCCGTAGCAGTTAACCGTTTAATAGTTACCCTGTTTTTTTTAAAAGTAAGGTCAAGATCATCCGTTAAACTAACATTTGTAATACTTTCTATACCACTGAAATTAACCAAGGTAAAAGTGTAAATTAAATCATAACTGCCATCTGCATTT
>JAZQRF010000064.1:0-2556 GCA_045629485.1 Pelobium sp.
ATAGAAATTGTACCCGAATATTTGGAAACCTATAAAGAAATATTGAAAGTAGAATCCTCTGCATCTGTAGAAGCAGAGCCTGGTGTGATAGCTATTTTTCCAATGTGGAAACTGGAAGATTCTACGCAGGTAAGGATTGTAGAAATTTATGCTGATAAAGAAGCGTATGAGAAGCACTTGCAAACTTCACATTTTAAACATTACAAAACCACTACTTTGCCAATGGTAAAAGATCTTAAACTGGTAGATATGAAGGCCCTCGATACCGAGACCATGCAGGTGATTTTTAAGAAAATTAAATAAACCCATAATTTAGAGAGTAACCTTATTTGGAATAATAGATCTATAACTTCAAAAAGCGAAACATCTTATTTTTTAATCCTGACGCAGAAAACCTTTTTTTTGACGTTTTTACACCCTACTTATTTTTAACCCGGTTACTATGTTTGAGTACCAGAAAAAAGATTATGGCAATTATTAACCCGCAAATTAACTTCAACGGCAATGCCGAAGAAGCATTCAATTTTTACAAGTCGGTTTTCGGAGGGGATTTTTCGAAAATCATACGTTTCAAAGACATATCTAGCCCTGAATACCCGGTAGCAGAAAACGAACTAAATAAGATTATGCACATCGCCTTACCTATAGGTCCCAATGTTTTAATAGGGAATGACATTCCGGAAAGTATGGGGCGTGTAGATGAAAATGAAAACAGGTCTAAGATAGCGGTTACTGTAGCAAGTCGCGGCGAAGCCAATAAATTATTTAACGGGCTTTCGACGGGTGGAAATGTTGAAGTACCCCCTGGAGACAATGATGAGGCTGTTTTTTTTGGAATGTTTAGAGATCAATTTGGTATCGAGTGGATCGTAGACTTTGAACCAAAATAATGTAAAACTGCAAGATATTTAGCTATAAAAGGAGGAGTGTACTTCGCACAGGAAACTAAGTTTGAGGAAATGAACATCAATAAGTTGTTAACCAATAAATCAGGGCCTTCTATCAAAAAAGACCCTGATTTAAAAATGTTAATAATTCCCCGCCTGGTTAATACCTGCTTTTAAATTCAGGATGCCGTAATCGTTATTAAATACACCTCCATTAGCAGCATTAAAGTTGGCCACGTTGAGGTTGGTGCCATTAAAGCTAATGGTGCCGTTTGGCAGGATATTCCCCTCTATTCTAAAAGAATATTCTGTACCTGTGGTATTGTTTCTCCAATAACCAATACCGTGGTAGATATCATTAACATTCGCAGAAATATTGATTTGGTTGTTGAGCACTTTTACATTTTTTAAATACGGAAACGCTGGCGTATTCGAGTATTCGTAAAGCATCACACCCGAATCGTTAAAAGTATTGCCTGATATTGTAATGTTTTCGCCATTTCTTGCTTTTACAGCACCCCCATCGGCATTAGCCGGCCAGCCGGAGATGGTGTTATTGCTAATGGTTACCCCATTAAAGCTATGGGCATAAATGCCATGGTCGGTTTGCAGAAGATCGCTGTTTAATGCCGGATTACGGTTAATCGTGTTTCCGTCTATTAAAGAATTGCTCTGGCTGTTATCATTAATGGCGGTAACAAAATACCCTGTGGTGCCGCCATTGCCAAAAGTGCTGTTTAATATTTTCCCATTGGTAGTCCCGCTGCCAAACCATACTCCGTGGCCGCTGTTGTTTACTCTCCTGCTAAATACACAATTGCTCACCAAAGGGGCGGTATTGCTGTTAAATTGCAGGTAAGCATCGGCGTAAAAATTTTCATCTGTACCGGCTATTCTTTTGCCATAGTCAAAAATACAATACTTAAAGGCCAGGGAAGATGCATTTGCCACTACAAACCTAATGTTCCAAAAAGTGATGCCAGTGAAAGTGCAATTGTTTAAGTCGGTATTATAGCTAAGAGATAAGAATCCCGACGAAGTGCCTGTAGCATCAAAAATGGGGTTGGTGGTGGTTTTCTTTGCCAGCGTTATACCGGGTTTCATTACTATTTTACCGGTAATGTTATAAGTTCCGGCTTCAACCCAAACTGTTTGCCCAGCACTTGCAGCAGCAATCACATGGTTAATTTGTGCAAGGGTCATTCCGGTATTAATGGTAAGGTCGGCTACACCATTGGTGTCCGAATCTGTTATTTTAGTACTTTCACCGATAGGATTATTGGCAGTTTCGGGCGTTTTCTTTTTGCAGGATAAGAACATTACCGAAAGCGCACAGATGCATAGGCCCGCCTTAATAGATTTTGTTTTCATTTAATTAGCTTTATAATTGATTTATTTGATGCAACACCTTGTTGCTGCTATAAATTTCTGTAAGAATCGTATTTAAGAAGGGGTACAGATTAATCTAAAGAGGTTACCTGATCATCTTGCGGTCCTGTTTAAATAGGATCGTAGTTTATTGGAACATCAACAGATTAATGATAAACTATGCTCATCGGTTCGGGTATGAATTATGCTTTTTAGCTTTAAAAGCGTTTTGGAGTTTGTAAAAACTATGTTGATGCACAAGTGTTTTTAATATAACATTTAAAAAAACAACGTACCTTCC
>JAZQRF010000065.1:0-1624 GCA_045629485.1 Pelobium sp.
CACCAACTTATTTGCATGGTGCCGTTGCCTGGCGTATGCGCCTAAATGCCTGGCGTGGAGCCTATATTGCTGATGTTTTAGGTTGGCATGACAGGGCAAAACTTCATTTTTCCAGTTATGCAAATTCTCAGGTTTTGGAACCGGAAACCGGGCCAATAGTTTCTGATACGGCACTTAACCTGGCCAGGCAAAAAGAGGTAATGGGTACCGCCATGTTTAGCAGTGGCTACATCAGCCGAAATCCAAATGCCAATAACAGGCCTCATCACTATGACATGAACCTGGTGTTTTTTGACCAGATTTTTAATTATTTTAACTGGACAGGAGATACCGATTTCCTTAAAGAGATCTGGCCGGTCTTACAAAGGCATATGGCCTGGGAGAAACGAAATTTTGACAGTGATGGAGATGGTTTATACGATGCCTATGCTGCAATTTGGGCAAGCGATGCCTTGCAATATAGTGGCGGAGGCGTAACGCATACTTCTGCCTACAATTACCGGGCAAATAAGGAGATGGCCCGACTCGCCGGGATCCTTGGTAAAGATGCAAAACCTTATCAAACAGAAGCGTCCCGTATTTTAAAGGCCATCCAACAAAAGTTATGGATGCCTGCTGCGGGAACTTTTGCCGAATACAAGGATTTATTAGGTAACCAATTACTGCATACCAAACCGGGTTTATGGACGATTTATCATGCAATGGATGCACAGATACCTGATCACTTTCAGGCATGGCAGATGTTGAAATATGTAGATCATCAGATTCCTCATATTCCTGTTAAAGCTAATGGACTAAAAGATGAGGGCTATTATACATTATCTACCACCAATTGGCAGCCCTATACCTGGTCGGTTAATAATGTGGCTTTGGCCGAACTGCTTCATACCTCTCTCGCCTATTGGCAGGGGGGGAGAAATGACCATGCTTTTAAATTATGGAAAAGCTCCTTAATAGAAAGTATGTACCTGGGTGCAAGTCCAGGGAATTTTCAGCAACTTTCTTTCTATGATGCGATGCGTGGCGAACTTTACCGAGATTTTGCCGATCCTGTTGCCATGGCTGGGAGAAGTTTGGTAGAAGGTTTATTCGGGATTCTTCCGGATGCTTTATCTGGGAAATTACTTATTAAACCGGGCCTGCCCAAAGAATGGAATACAGCTTCTTTAAGCATTCCTGATGTGAGTTTTGACTTTAAAAGAACCGGCAATAAGGAGGTTTATACCATTGTTCCATCTTTTCAGAAAGAGTTGGCTTTAATTATGCAATTAAAAGCCTATAAAAGCCAAATTAAATCTGTAAAGGTCAACGGGGTAGAAGTGAAGTGGGAAGCAAATGAAGCCGCGATAGACATTCCCGAGATTAAATTTACAACCAATGCGGCTCCTGAATATGTGGTAGAGCTGGAATGGGCAGGAAACGAACTGGAAAGTGTATCCTTTACAGATAGCTATGCATCAGGGAGCAAATTCAATTTAACAAGCAATAAATCAACCTTAATTGCTGTAAACGATGTGCAGGGTGCATTGTTTTCTTCTGTAATTTCAGGAGGAGCAATCAATACCACACTAACCATAACAGCTGGACAAAAAACGCTTTTTGCCAGGCTCAAGCAGGATGATTT
>JAZQRF010000066.1:0-6821 GCA_045629485.1 Pelobium sp.
ATTCAATTATATAAACGGATTTTTAACAGTAAATCCATTACCAATTAACACCATCACCAGCAATAAAGGTACAAGCATTAGCAAAGGCGAAACAGCAATTTTAACAGTAAACAGCGATAATGGCATCAGCTACAGCTGGAACAATGCAGATGGTATTCTATCAGGTCAGAACAGCACAACATTAACCGTACGTCCATTACAAACCACAACCTACACTGTGGTAGTAACTAATGCTAATGGTTGCCAAAGTCTAAGCAGTTATACTATAGAAGTAAAGAATAATTACCATGCAATAGAAGCAGAAAACTTTATTACACCAAATGCTGATGGGATTAACGACGTATGGGTAGTGAAAAATATTGATGCTTACCCGGCACATACTTTAACAATTTTTGATAGGGCAGGAAGGATACTCTATAAAACAAGGGGTTACAAGAATGACTGGGCCGGTTCTTTAGATGGATCACCTTTAAATGAAGGTACCTATTATTATATTTTTCAATTTGATGAGCCAGGCGTAGCACCTTTAAAGGGATTTATTACAGTAGTAAGATAGGTTTAAAGTTAGCAGAAGCAGTTAGTGTAAAGTATCAAAAAACCTTTCTGACCTCCTAATGATCAGGAAGGGTTTAAAAACATAAAAAATGAAAAGAATCATCCTATTTTTAATAATTATTGGGTTCATGTTGGAAGCTAAAGCACAACTTACTCCAATGAAAAGTCAGTTTTTTCAAAATCCTTATTTAGTGAATCCGGCTATGGCAGGAGTCATAGGCAAAACTCAAATTTTTAGTAATTATTCTAATCAGTGGAATAAAATAGAGGGATCTCCAGTAATGATGTCTTTATCAGCAAGTAGTCCTATCAACAATAAAGCATCTGTAGGATTAAACATCATTAACGATAAATCTGGCTTGATGAGCAAGACGCAGGCAATGGGAAGTTTTTCCTATAAGGTGCCTTTCTCAGAAAATCAAAGCTTAAGATTTGGAGTTTCTCTGAGCTGGGCCCAAGACAGAATAGATTATGGATCAGCAAGCAATTCGGGTTCATTAGATCCAGGATTAGCTCGTTATAACGACAAAGGCACTTACTTAGATGGAAACTTTGGCGTAGCTTATATTCATAATAAATTCGAGGCTCAGTTTAGTTGTTTAAATTTAAATCAGAAACGAACCAATCAGTTTTCAACTGTAGATTATGCTACCTTCTACAGTTCATTAAGCTACCAGATTAAGCTGGATGATATGTTTGGCGTAAAACCTTTAATAGCTTATCGCGGAATGAAGAACTATACCAACCAGTATGACATAGCTGCGGAATGGAGTGCAGATATGCTAAAATTTTATACCATGTACCACAGCAACAGGAGTTTTACCGGAGGGATGAGTTATTTGGATATAAGCGGTTTAGTAGCCACAGTATTATATAATTCAGAACCTCGTGAATTAAGAGGTTTTAGCGGTGGGATATTTGATGTTATAGTAGGGTATAAGTTTTAATTAGTCTTTAATCTATAAGTCAGAGATTACTCGTTTTTGCAATATTTCATTAGTTAAAAGAATCAGGAACGAGTAATCCTCATCACTCCCAATAAATATTTACATCCGGATCTTCCTTCACATCTTTGTCTCCACAATATCAGACACAAATGTTTGGGTACTCCATCCATAAAATGAATAGCCTTTAAAATAGCTCTTGCCTGGTACGACGGTTTCCGCTCTCAGATAAAACCCACTGGGCTTTTAAACTTTCTACTGGTGGCTGATAAGAATCGGTATTTTTACGCTCAAAAAAATCTTTCCTCTCCTAAATCCAACTTTATCACCTAATTTTGCAGAATAGGGTTGAAAATCCTTCTTTTTTTGCCATTTATTTTTTATAATTGATTATCCATTTAAATATAAGGTTAAACTGGCTTTTAATCAAATGTTTATCTCCATTTATTCTCCCGTTAAAGTCCCACTATACTCCCATTAAAGTCCCACTGAAGTCCCATATTCCTTGTCTATGCGTTGTATATTCCTGGTGTGTCTCTTGCTTGTTCTTAGCATTGGCTCCCTGGCATATATCCAGACTAGATATAGAAATTGATACCTATTTACAAACTTTAGAAGATCACAACCCTGGCCGTCTCAAAATCTGAAATAGAAACGCTAATATGAAAATTCTTACGAAGCAAACCTGATGGCCAGGAAAGTATTAGAG
The DNA here is from genome assembly GCA_045629485.1 of Pelobium sp. Lineage (GTDB taxonomy): Bacteria > Bacteroidota > Bacteroidia > Sphingobacteriales > Sphingobacteriaceae > Pseudopedobacter. The sequence continues at coordinate 2,209 of JAZQRF010000066.1, forward strand.
CAGAATTCTAAAGATGCAGAGGAAAGGGCATTACTCAGCAGGCTTCCATCTGCAGAAAAAAGGTATCTACGATTTTTAAAAACCCGTCCTACTTTACTAGGCAGAATACCATTAAAATATATAGCCTCTTATCTGGGGATGAAATTATAAACCCTAAGTCGTATACGCTCCAGGTACCAGTAACATCAAACTTCACCAAATAAAGATCTTTTTATAAGACAGAGCATTAAAACAGAAGCTCACCGTAAAGCTTTAATCCAATTCACTTTAGATTTATATTTCCTATTATTTCAAATAGTTATTGATATATGTCAACACTTTCAAGTATCCAACTCAATTGTTACAACAATCCTTCTATTTTTGAAATGTTTAATAGTTAACCGATACTCATTATTGATATATGGAAAAAATCTACACTAAACTTATCTGGGAACCTTTTTTATTATCAAGCTAAGTATATATAACTTTCTTGTAAATATCTTCTCTAGTTCCTTTACCAGGTTTACATGATTTATGATTTTGAATCTGGATTTTTAAACCCATTTTGGGATACATACAAAATAAGTTTAATATGCTAGATGGAAGTGTTAAGCTGGAATTTTCTACTCTTTTCAACCGTTTCTATTCAGTTAAATAGTTAAGCGCTTATTTACAAGGTCAGAGTAAAAACGTACGAAAAAATAATTAATTGCATATATATGAAAAAATATTTATTAACTTTTCTAGCCATAATGTTTTTAAGTATTTTGGCATTTAGCCAAAATACTACGATTATTCTTAATGAGTCTAAGTTGGGCGATACAAACGATGACTGGAATTTTGCCGGGAATTTAAGTTCTGATGCAAGTCAAATATGGGTTAGTAACGGGAGTAATGAGTTTACTATAAGCAGTGCTACCGGAACATCATTTGCTTTGGAGAATATTAAAGCCAATCCTTCTCTTCAAACAAATTTTCAGTTTGAAGTTTATCCTTCGGATAATTATGGCGCTAAGGTGACCAGTCCTTTACTATCATCATTAGGGCAAACAGTAACGGCTATCACTCAATTTTCTAACATAACCTCTTTTACCATAAAGGTAATTACTGGTCCGGCTAATTTTTTAAATTTTTTAAGTTTTGACATATTAACCCCAGTTCCCGCCGCGCCATCGATATCAACAGCTTCATCTGTAAGTACTAACGGATTCACTGTAAATTGGAGTGCTGTTACTAATGCTTCCTCTTACAAGCTTGATGTGGCAACTAATGCTGATTTTACTAATATTGTTTCAGGATATAATAATTTAACAGTATCTGGTACATCAAAAGTCGTTACAGGATTATCCCCATCCACAACCTATTACTACCGGTTAAGGGCAGTAAATTCAGGGGGAACAAGTTCGAATTCTACAGTGGGAAGTCAAACGACTTCATCTCCTCCCACTATTATTGCTTCTGGGACATTAAGTGCCGTCAATACTACCTACGGGTCTGCATCATCTGCTACTAGTTTTACTGTAAGTGGAAGCAATCTTATCGGCAACATTTTAGTTACGCCACCTTCCGGTTTCGAAGTGTCTACTTCTGTAGGAAGTGGGTACGGATCCAGTGTCATGCTCAATCAAAGCAGTGGTATTGTTAATAGCACTAATATTTATGTACGTCTAAAAGCTTTAGCTACCGTAGTAAACTCTCCTTATAGTGGAGATGTTATAGTATCAAGTACGGGTGCAACTTCTCTAAATGTAGCTACAACATCAAGCAATATTATCGCTAAAAGCTTAACTATTACCGGTATCAGTATCGGTAACAAAATATACAACGGAAGTACAGCAGCTACTATTATCGGAACAGCCGCCTTAAACGGGGTAGAAGCTGGGGATGTTTCAAACGTTAGTTTAGGAGGTACACCATCAGCAACCTTTGCTACAGCATCAGCTGGTAACGGTAAATCGGTAACTGTAAGCGGGTACACCATTTCAGGTACAGCGGCTAGCAACTATAGCTTAAGCCAGCCTTCCGGGTTAACGGCAAATATTATAGCTAAAAGCATAACTATTACCGGTATCAGTATCGGTAACAAAACGTATAACGGAAGTACAACAGCTGCTATTAGCGGAACAGCCGCCTTAAACGGGGTAGAAGCTGGGGATGTGTCAATCGTTAGTTTAGGAGGTACACCATCAGCAACCTTTGCTACAGCATCAGCGGGTTCGGGTAAATCGGTAACTGTAAGCGGTTACACCATTGCAGGTACAGCGGCTAGCAACTATAGCTTAAGCCAGCCTTCCGGGTTAACGGCAAATATTATCGCTAAAAGCTTATCCGCTTCTTTGACTGGTGTGGTAAGCAAAACTTATGATGGCAATAATATAGCAACATTAGCCTCCGAAAACTATAGCCTTTCAGGAATTGTAGGTTTAGAAACAGTTTTTCTAAACAATCCTGCCTCGGGCACTTACGATAATAAAAATATTGGTCCAACGAAAACGATTTCGGTAACAGGATTATCTATTTCTGGGTCAGATGCAGGTAACTATACGCTATTGGCTACTACAATTAGTAGTCCTGTGGGTGAGATCACTGCTAAAAGTTTAACAGTTTCGTTAAGTGGAACAGTAGTTAAAATTTATGATGCTAATACAGCAGCAGTTCTAAATGCTAGCAATTATAACCTTAGCGGGATTGTTGGAACAGAAAGAGTTACCCTTAATAATCCTATTTCAGGGGCATTCGATAATAAAAATATTGGTATAGGTAAAACAATATCAGTAAGTGGATTATCAATATCGGGAATCGATGTAGATAACTATGTCTTAAGTTCAAATACATTAAGTGCTACTATTGGAGAAATCACATCTAAAAACCTAACCGCAAATCTCATAGGTACTATTGAGAAAGTGTATGATGGTACAGCTGTTGCAATACTTACGGCAGATAATTATAGTCTTTCAGGTATAGAGGCCGGAGATGTAGTGATCTTAAATAATCCATTAAGCGGAACTTATGATACCAAAACAGTTGAAGCAAATAAAACTGTTAGGGTGAGTGGTCTGACATTGTCCGGTGCGGACGCCAGTAATTACAGCCTATCTGCAACTACGTCAAGTGCAGCTATTGGGGTAATTACAAAAAAACAGTTAACAGCAACTTTGATAGGTACTGTGGAAAAGGTTTATAACGGCACTACCGAAGCAATACTTGAAACTGTAAACTATTACCTTCCTGGTGTAGAAACTGGAGACATTGTGATATTAAATAATCCTATTAGGGGTACATATGATACAAAAACAGTTGGAGAAAATAAAGTTATATCTGTAAGTGGTTTAACATTGACAGGTGTAGCTGCAAGTAATTATAGTCTATCTGCAGCTACAATAAATGTAGGTATTGGGAAGATAACTGCCAGAGAGCTAGTTTTAAACGCAACCGTAACAAACAAAGTTTATGACGGGAATACTACTGCTATTGTACGTCTGTTTGATGATCGAGTTAACGGAGACGTATTAATAGTAAAAAACACAGTGGCGGCTTTTGAAGATAAAAATGTTGGAACAAACAAGATAGTTACTATCAGTGGTATAACTATAAATGGAGCAGATGCAAGTAACTATTCAGTAAACACCACTGCGTCTGCGACAGCCAACATTACCCCGGCTATATTAACTTACATTGCAGATGCTAAAACTACAATATACGGAGAAGCTAATCCATCATTTACAGGAAGTGTAACAGGTTTTGTGAGCGGGGATGATCAGACTAATGCTACTACGGGTACCTTAGAGTTTACGACAAGTGCGAACAACACTAGCAGTACCGGCGGTTATGCTATCAATGGCAGTGGCCTAACGGCACAGAACTATATCTTCGAACAGGTAGCGGCTAATAGTACAGCTTTAATCATTACAGCAAGACCAATCACTATTACAGCTGATGCTAAGGATAAAATCTACGGAGACACAGATCCTGCATTAAGCTATCAAATTACTTCAGGCAATTTAGTAAACGGAGATGACATCACAGGTTCATTATCAAGACAAGTTGGAGAAGTAGTAGGCACCTATAGCATTAACCAGAACAGCGTAGCCTTAAGTACTAATTATAATCTAAACTACCAGGGTGCTAATTTTACTATAGACAAAGCTATACTAATGGTAACTGCTAATTCTGCAGAACGTTGCTATGGAGATAATAACCCTGCATTTAGTGTAAGTTATAGCGGGTTTAAATTCTCAGACAATACGGGCAGCTTAACTACGGTACCAACGGTTAGCACAATCGCAACATCCAGTAGTCAAGCAGGAAATTATGTCTTAATTCCCAGCGGAGCACAATCAAACAATTACACATTTAATTACATAAACGGATTTTTAACAGTAAATCCATTACCAATTAACACCATTACCAGCAATAAAGGTACAAGCATTAGCAAAGGCGAAACAGCTGTGTTAACAGTAAGCAGCGATAATGGCATCAGCTACAGCTGGAATAATGCAGACGGTATTATTTCTGGAGAAAATAGTACAACATTAACCGTACGTCCATTACAAACCACAACCTACACTGTGGTAGTAACCAATGCTAATGGTTGCCAAAGTCTCAGCAGTTATACTATAGAAGTAAAGAATAAT
>JAZQRF010000067.1:0-3513 GCA_045629485.1 Pelobium sp.
CTATACAGCATACATGTATAAGAATGCAAATCATGGTTTTCATAATGATACCACCCCTCGTTATGATAAAGAAGCAGCCCAGCAAGCCTGGGACCGCACTTTGGATTTCTTTAAAAAGAATTTAAAATAACCTGAATACTATTATTAAAAAGAAATTAGGTTTGTGTTAAGCCTATTGTTTGGCTTAATGTTTATCAACTCCGGGCTTAACAAATTTCTAAATTACATGCCAATGCCTGAAGATTTGCCAAGGATGCAGAAAGTAGGGGCCGCATTTATGGAGATTGGCTGGTTTATAACTTTTAGGTTTTGTAGAAATTGTAGGAGGCTATTAATTATTCCCAAAACCAGAGCTTTAGCGGCTATCATTATCTTACCGGTTTATGGTTGGGCTTTTATTAACTCATCCGGTTGATGCGTTCTGGTTTGCCCTATAGCGATTATATTGATGGCTATCCATCTCTGGGTAATTTATGAAAGCAGGGCAAAATATTTGCTTGTGGTGCGTGTATAAAATATTTAGTTCAAATGCAGAGGTGAATTCTTAAGAAATTGTACCTCTGCATTTGTTATTATGCATGTCTTTTTTGAAGTTTACGACTTAAGTATTTTCGTACAGGAATATCATAAAATACCATAACCAAATAGGCAAAACCTACGAGCAGAATAGTGCCAATGAAGATGATGAATGTTAACTCTGTAGTGTTTGGTTTGAAGGTCAGGAAATAGTTCCCAAATATCCACATCACAGCATAATGAGTCATGTATAAGGGGTAGGAGATATCACCTGCAAAGACACATGTTTTTTCAAACCTTGACGATAATGTCGCACCAGCTCCAAGTGAAACGATCAAAGGGAAAAAGATCAAAATTACCAACAGCTCAGCCAGCCAGTTCCATTCGAACTGAGGCATAATAAAAGCTAACAGCAATAGGCATGACAATGCAGGAAAACCTAATTTGTTTTTAATAATCAGCTTATAGCGGAAGATACACAAGCCCGCAAGGAAAGAGAAGAAAATACGGGCTCCTCCATGCCAGAAATTCTCACCCGTCCAACCACCTAAAAGATTGCCGGTATTGTAACTGATCCAGCTTAATAGGACGGCTGCAATAATTGCAAGTAGCAGGGCAAAGTGCTTGCTAATCCTATATAGAAACAATACGTAAAGAATATTGGCTATGTATTCCCAAAATAAAGACCATGCCGGGGCGTTTAGCCCAAACAGGTTGAAGCCTCTTTCTTCCATTACAGGATAAGGAATAAGAAAAGCGGTACAAAAAAATAGGGTGAGTGTTTGGCCGATAGAATAACCAGTAACGCTATCAGAAAAAGGGTCAAACAAAAAAGCCAGTAAACCCAATACAGCACCCAGAACAACAAGGGGGTGAAGCCTGATGAGTCTTCTTTTAAGAAACTCCACTATCCCCATCGACTCGACACGGTTGTCGTATGCATAGGCAATTACAAAACCGGAGAGGCAGAAAAAGAAATCTACCGCTAAAAATCCGTGACTGATAAAATTGTCTTTGGGTAAATAAACCCATTCTGCAAAATGAAAAATAACAATTGCAAGTGCGGCTATTCCCCTAAGTCCGTCTAAAATTTGAAAATGTTGTTTGGTGTGAAGAGTGTTAGTGTGTTGTTGATTCATACGATTAGCAATCCTGTTAAAAGGTTAAATATTAATAAAAAAAATGGTTATGCAAGATTTTGACTCGTAAATACCTGAATATGGGAAGTAAAATTCTTGTGTTGCTCCTCCTGTTTTCTGTTGATACAAACTTATTAATGGACGGTATTGCGCTATAATCAATTGATTTGTAGTTGTTTAATTGTGAATGTAATGGCCTTTTTGACCTTGTTTTTTAAGAAATTTGAAAATATAGTTGATGAATAATGAGTTTTTAATAAAAATTTAAGTATTAACTATTTAAATATTAGGTAGTTACCTTGTTTTTGGTATTTAGTTTTTAACTTTAATTATAAATACTGTTTTACTTAAAATTTAGCATTATGAAAAGAGTTTTACTTATTTATCTAACATCGGTTCTATTTCTTTTTACTTGTTTAATGATACCCATCTCTTCTTTTAGTCAGTTATATTGGGGCGGTAGTGGTGGTGCCTGGAATTCTGCAGGCTGGAACTCACTTGATGCCAGCCCCTATACATCCGCTTGGGTTAATAATAGTCATGTGTTTTTTAATGTTGATGGGGTTCTTTCTGGTCCCACAAGTGCTTCAAATTTTTTGAGTTTAACTTGTAACGCTAGTATCTCTTATACTGCATCAAGTTCTTCAGTTGGAACCAATGGTACAGTAGCTATTATTAATATTGCAGCTGGTAAGACTTTTGATTTTGGTTCTCAAACATTTACCACTGCTGCTGGTGCCGGTTTTATTAAAAATGGAGCTGGCATTTTAGCTTTAAATGGAAATACGTACGGTGGTGGGTTTACTTTAAATGCCGGAACAGTAGTCGCCAGAGGAGTTAATGCTTTTGGGCAGAGCGCAACTAGTAGCCTTATAATTAACGGTGGTATACTCGCAGGAAATGGAACCACCACTTTTGCTGCAAATAAATTTGCTTCAATTATAATTGGAAATGATTTTACTCTTGGTAGTACTATAGCACCTGCATCGGGTACCGCAAATTTAGCATTCGCTTCTCCTGTTGATTTGGGGTCAGGAATGCGTATTATAACTTTGAGCGGATCAGGGACAAATACATTTAGTGGTGTTGTAAGTGGCATAGGAGGTTTGTCAACCGGTATAGGAAGTACTGGTACCTTACAACTTTCAGGAGCAAATATTTATAACGGAGCTACCATATTATCTGGAGGAACACTAACTTTAGGAGCTGCAGAAGTGATTCCTGATGTATCACCTGTAACATTTAATGGAGGAACACTTAAAACTGGTACTTTCTCCGAAAACTATGCTACACTAAATGTATCAGAAAATTCAACTATCATTTTAATTGCCTCTCCTCAAACACATACTTTTGCTAACAGTAGCGGCTTAACATGGGTGACAGGCAAAACATTAACCATTACAGGTTGGACAGGAGGATACAATGGGACACCAGGAACGAATGGTAAAATATTCGTAGGAAACACAGCAGACGGATTGACACCTCAGCAGTTGTCTCAAATTAAGTTTTTTAATGGAACTATTGATGTAAATGCCGAGCAGTTGGCTACAGGAGAAATCGTTCCAAATGTTGCAGTTCTCCCTATCTCCCTCACCACTTTCACCGCCAAACCTATCAACAAAACAATCTTACTTCACTGGAAAACTGCATCAGAGTCAAATAATAAATACTTTGAATTGCAGCGTTCGGCAAATGGGAAATCATTTACAAAAATTGGAACTATAAATGGAACCGTAGATTCGCATAGCGAAAAAAGCTATTATTTTACGGATGAAAACCCTTTCGCAGGAACTAACTATTATAAACTGCTGCAGTATGACCATGATGGAAAATCAACATCAAAAACAATAAGCATAGA
>JAZQRF010000068.1:0-3321 GCA_045629485.1 Pelobium sp.
TACAGGAGAAAAAGATTTTGAAGAATTTTTTACTGACTCTGAAATATTAGATATGGAAAGGTTCCATAATTTTGGGGTGATTAAGAACGCCCTCAGTTTTGAGGAGTCCAAGCTGGAGCTCTTTACCCAAAGCATTTCCAATATGAAAAGTAACCGCAGCTGGGATAAAGAGTCTATAGTCGATTTGTTTCGTACCATGATTCCTGATTTTGGCCATCAGGAAGCCGGAAAATACCTCGACGCTAAAATGTAAGCTATGCAAGACCATTTCAGTTCCATTGTAAATTTTGTCAGAGGGCAATTTCCGGGCAAAGATTTTATTCCTCTTCATGCGCCTGTTTTTAAGGGAAACGAAAAAGCTTACGTTTTAGATACCATAGATTCAACTTTCGTTTCTTCTGTTGGAGCTTATGTTAACAGGTTCGAAGAAATGATGTGTGAAATTACAGGTGCAACGTATTGTATTGCTATCGTAAATGGAACCAATGCCCTGCATATGGCACTCTTGCTGGCCGGGGTTGATAGCGGAGATGAAGTTCTTTCCCAAAGCTTAACATTTATTGCTACCTGCAATGCCATCAGCTATATTGGGGCAAAGCCAGTTTTTGTTGACGTAGACAGGGATACTTTAGGAATGTCTCCAATAGCTTTAGCAGAATTCCTCTATACCTTTGGCGAAATCAGATCAGATGGTTTTACTTATAATAAACAAAGTAATAAACGTATCAAAGCCTGTGTCCCTATGCACACTTTTGGTTTGCCATGCAGAATAGATGAAATTGCCGATATTTGTAGAAAGTGGAATATTGCCCTGGTAGAGGATGCAGCGGAGTCTTTGGGAAGTTATTATAAAGGAGAACATACCGGTACCTTCGGTTTATTGGGCACTTTTAGTTTTAACGGAAATAAAACAGTAACCTGTGGCGGCGGAGGGGCATTGATTACTAATGATGAGGCTCTGGCAAAAAAAGCAAAGCATTTAACTACACAGGCTAAAGTTGTACATCCATGGGCATTTGTACATGATGAAATAGGTTACAATTACCGGATGCCAAATTTGAATGCCGCTCTGGCTTGTGCTCAATTAGAACAATTAGATACTTTTATAGAGAATAAACGTGAACTTGCAGAACTTTATAAAGGATTTTTTAAAACAAAGTCTATAGTTTTTATTGAAGAGTTGCCGGAAGCCAAGGCCAACTATTGGCTAAATGCTATCCTGTTGAATGATGTACACGAAAGAGAAGCTTTTTTAAAATACGCAAATGAAAGTGGGGTGATGTCCCGGCCGGTTTGGGAATTAATGCATCGCTTGCCGATGTTTAGCAATTCACAAAGAGGAGAGCTAAGCAATAGTGAATATATTGCAGATCGTTTGGTAAATATTCCAAGTAGTGTTAGATTATAATTACAAGTTTCTATTCAATAATTAAGTATTTATGAATAAAGCAAAGCTTATACTCATAGGCACAGGCGGACACTGCAAATCCCGTATTGATGTTATAGAAGCTGAAGGTAAATACGAGATTAAGGGATTGTTAGATTCAAAAGAAAAAATCGGACAGCAGGTAAGTAATTATCCAATTATAGGCACTGATGATGATATAGCAGATTTAGTAAAAGAAGGATATAGTTTTATGGTCTGCATAGGGCAGATAAAAAATGCCGACATAAGAAGGAATTTATATCATCATCTAACAAACCTAAATGCAACTATTGCAACCATTATTTCTCCTCATGCCATCGTTTCAAAACATGCCGCGATAGGGCAGGGAACAATGATCATGCATGGCGCTACGTTAAATGCCGGAGCAAGAATAGGGGCTAATGGTATTTTAAATACCGCCTGTACTATCGAGCATGATGCACATGTCGGTAACCACTGCCATATTTCTACCCATGTGGTGCTCAATGGAGATGTTATTGTAGGGGATGAGGTATTTATTGGAAGCGGTAGTGTGGTTAGCAACAATGTGAAAATTGCATCAAGTGTGGTAATTGGAGCCGGCTCGCTGGTCATAAAAGATATAAACGAAAAGGGAACTTTTACAGGTAACCCTATCAAAAAAATAAACAATGGCTAAGACATTAATCATCGCCGAAGCAGGTGTAAACCATAATGGAGATATTGCTTTAGCAAAGCAATTGATAGATATAGCGGTACAGGCAGGTGCAGATTATGTAAAATTCCAAACATTTAAATCAGAACACCTGGTTTCTAAACAGGCAAAAAAAGCTGATTACCAGGTGTCGAATACGAATAATAGTGAAGAATCACAACTTGACATGCTCAGAAAGCTGGAATTATCTCCTGCAGACCATGAAGTCCTAATCAGCTATTGCGAAGAGCAAAATATCAGTTTTTTTTCAACGGCATTCGACCTGGATTCTTTGCAATACCTTGCTGATATAGGATTAACCCTGGTGAAAATACCTTCCGGTGAGATTACCAATTTGCCCTATCTGCGTAAAGCGGCTCAACTCTTTAAAAAAGTCATTATTTCTTCCGGGATGGCTACACTATCAGAAATAGGAGACGCCATGCAAGTGTTTTTAACTACAGGAATACAACTGGAAGATATCATTGTGTTACACTGTACCACAGAGTACCCCACACCAATGGAGGAAGTGAACCTCCGGGCTATGAAAACTATAGCCGATCATTTCAAAGTTGCAACCGGCTATTCTGACCATACCGAAGGTATTGAGGTACCAATAGCGGCAGTGGCTTTGGGAGCAACAGTTATTGAAAAACACTTTACGCTGGATAAAAACATGGATGGGCCAGATCATAAAGCCTCCCTCAATCCCGAAGAATTAATAGCCATGGTAAAAGCCATCAGAAATATAGAAAAGGCCATGTCTGAGACCGGAATCAAGGAACCTGCCCCTTCCGAACGAAAAAACATTGCGATTTCCCGTAAAAGTATTATTGCCAAACAAAACATTAAGGCCGGGACGTTGTTTAGCGAAGAAAACTTAACAACTAAAAGGCCAGGGTCAGGTTTGTCTCCCATGTTATGGGATCAGGTTATTGGCAAACCAGCGAAGCGGGATTTTTTTACAGATGAGCTGATTGAATTGTAATATGAAGATTTGTGTAGCAACCGGCACCCGGGCCGAGTATGGCTTATTAAAACCTTTAATGGATAAGATTAAATCTGATAAAGATTTTGAATTACAATTATTGGTCACTGGGGCACATCTATCTCCCGAGTTTGGTCTCACCTACCAACAAATTCTTGCCGATGAGTATGAAGTAATAGAAAAAGTAGAAATGCTCCTGTCTTCAGATTCAGCCACGGGCATCGTGAAATCTAT
>JAZQRF010000069.1:0-8030 GCA_045629485.1 Pelobium sp.
GGCTGCAGTTACTCTATTAATGCTGGATACAGTTGGCGCAACACCATCTACCAATATACCTGTGGTAGTACCTGGGTTATTTAATGTCAGAGTTGCATTATTCCCTACTGCATCATTAATAGTTCCGCCGTTTAATGACAATGCGGTAAGGGAAATTCCGTCCGTATCAGAATCTCCTGATTGTATAGTATAGCTAAAAGTTAGCGCAGTAGACCCTGTGCCACTTGTATAATTTGCATATCGGGTGATATCACCAATCGTTAAGGATAGCCTTGGAGTACCAGTTACCACAACGTTTTCACTTAATGCAAGGGTAAATTCTAAATCATCACCTGCCTTATACGTTTTGTTTGCAGGAACTGAAACACTGGAAATGGTTGGTGCAGTGGTGTCGGCTATTTTAAGAGTAACAGTTTTAGAGTCTGTTTTTGCTCCTCCGCTTCCTGTATTTCCTCTATCATTGATCATCACTACTAAGGTAACATCTGCAAAAGCATTTAATGCAGAAGTATATGTAAGATCACCGCTGTCTATAAATGCGTTGATATCGGCAATACTTCCTGTTAGTGTATTGGCAGATGATGTTCCGCCAATGGTAACACCTGAACCAGAGAGAGATGATAAGGAACCCGAAGTGATAGACATGGTTACTGTTACATGAGAACTTCCTGCATCAACATCGGAAAAACTAATTCCGGTTATAGTACTTGCAATGTTACTTATTACATTGATGCTAGCCGGAACTGTTGCTATCGGAGCATCGTTTACTGCCGTAACCGTAAAAGAAATTGTTCCATCCGCAGGGCCGGTATCTGCCGCATCACGTATCCGGGTGGTAATGGTAAAATTTTGATCATTATCAGCTGAAGGGATAAAAGCAATAGCTGCCAGAGCCGCATTTACATCAGCAACCGAACCATTTACTGTCCATACACCGGTTCCTGTGTTATATGTTGATGTCGCCGAACCATAAGTAGCTGTATTCAGCGAACCCGCTCCCGCGTTACTTAATGTTAGTGTAGCAGTGATGGTCTCGCCTGTATCAACGTCGGTAACCACAATATCATCAAGTGCCACAGCACTGCCGCCTTCTACAGCACTTTTGCTTTGGGTAAGGTTGGTTGCTGTAGGAACAGTATTTACCGGAGCAGAACCCGGCCCAATTTCAACTTCAAAGATGAGATCTTTATCATTATGTATTTCACCGGCAACATACATACCGCCGCCTGGATAAAAGCTCTCAAATGTTGGATGTACAAGTACTTTCCCAAAATACAACATCACTTTATTATCTTCGCCTCCTTCAAAACTAAAGGTATAAGACTGACCGTTGGTGACGAATATATTCAAACCAGATACATCTATGGTAGTATAATCTGTGAGGGTAGATGTGTTTACCAGAGAGCTTCTAAGTACAGTGATTGTCCCCATTATGCTGCCCGATAAACCATTTCCCTGTCTTATAGTTAATGTACGATTTTGAGGATTTGCGTCTTCGTTGTACAATACTTTTATTTTAGATAGTTTACCACTCTGGCAAGCCGTAAAACTTTGTCCAAAATGTACATAATCATTTGTAACATCATCTACATCTGTTAATGTTGCAGAAATCGTACAATCAGACCCTGCTACCACTACAGGCCCTCTCCTTATACTCTCTACCGCCGTTCCAAAAGCAGTACCATCTTTAGGTGTTACTTCAAAACTGATGTATTTACCTGCATCAGCCGCAACTAATGTATACGTAGTAGCAGTTGCAGATGCAATAGCTGTTTTACCAGCTCCTGCTGCATCATTAGATCTATACCATTTGTACTCACTGCCGCTTTCTGTATTAATTTCTGCATCCGTATAGGTATAAGTACCGGTTATAGTTTGACCTACGGTTAATGTACCTGATATTGTTACTGCTGTTGCTGTAGGTGGGTTGTTAGTTGGAATTGTAGAATAATCATAGGGAATAATTAGCGAAAATGCATACCCAGAATTAGAAACAAAAACTTCTGTTCCGGTTCCATCCAGATTAGAACGCTTTATATTATCTGAGCTGTCATCATACCAGTATATTTTGCCTCCAACTGCATCGATAGCTAATCCTGTAGCTCCCTGATTAATATCTGAAACATTCAATACTACATCTTCCCGGCTTCCTCCCGAAAGACTTTTTGACTCTATTTTCCTTTGGTCGTAATTGGGCCAGTATAATCTATTGTTTTCAGGGTTAATAACCAATGAATATGCATACCCAGAATTAGAAACAAAAACTTCTGTTCCGGTTCCGTCCAGATTAGAACGCTTTATATTATCTGAGCTGTCATCATACCAGTATATTTTGCCTCCAACTGCATCGATAGCTAATCCTGTAGCTCCCTGATTAATACCTGAAACATTCAATACTACATCTTCCCGGCTTCCTCCCGAAAGACTTTTTGACTCTATTTTCCTTTGGTCGTAATTGGGCCAAAATATTTTTTCATAAATAGAAACTGAAGGTGCCGTAGCAAGTGTAGTCAAAGTCATGTTACTTCCGTAACTCGTACCCGCCGAATTAGTAGCATAAGCCCTATAATTTATAGTAGCACCGCTCGGCAAATCATTAGTATTGCTAAGCCAAGCTGTATTTAAATTAGCAGTAGTCTGTCCTACCGCACTTTGTAAACACGCAAACAAAAAGAGTATACCTAAAATAAGTTTAATTCTTAGTCTTGCATTATCTAAACCTAGGGATAGTAAAAAAGTCAGCACATTGGAGTAAAGTTGATTCATATATCAAAAAATAATATTAAGCGTATCAAAAGTAAAAGGAATGCGAAAACAATTACTTTACAATATTGAAATGTTTGACATATGTCAACAACTATATTAACTGATCGAATAATATTAATGTTAAGGAAACCGTTTTTTTAAGCTTGGACAGGACTTCCGGACATTTTTGACGGCTTGTTCTTCAGCAACTTCTTATCCTTATTAATGGATCTTACTGGTATTTAGAACGTATACGGCTTAGGGTTTCTAATTTCATTCCGAGGTAAGAAGCTATATATTTGAGAGGTATTCTGCCTAATAATGTTGAACGGGTTTTTACAAATCTCAGATACCTTTTTTCGGCAGAAGGAAGCCTGCTGAGTAATGCCCTTTCCTCTGCATCTTTAGAATTCTGCTCTAATACTTTGCGGGCAATGAGATTTGCTTCGTATGAACTTTCGTAAAGTTTTTCTATTTCAGAATTGGGGATAGCTATAAGTGTAGTGTCTTCTAAAGCCTGTAGATAGTCATCAATTTCTAAATCTAAACCAAATCTACGCATACTCCCTATTACTTTATTTTCTTCGCAAATCCAGGTGGTAATTTCTTTACCATCTTCTTTTATAAATCCCCTAACTACACCCTTAGTAATTAAGTACATTTGATGGTCTATATCTAGGGGGCTACTTAGATATTTATTCTTTTTTAAATGCAGATAGTCACAATTAGCATTAAGAAATTCTATAGTCTCTTCTGAAATAGGGATAATCTGATTACAAAATTCTATAATTTCTTTATTGTCTCCTGAACTCATACTTTTAATAACGGCATCGGCTAATCATCACAAGTGTAGCTATATTAGCATCCCTGCTTCTTTCTTTAAAATTGGCTAATCTATTTTGCAAATAAAAGCATTTTTACAATAAATCAAGATAAGATACGTGAATTTTTAATTAGGATTAACTGTATATATAGCTTGCGTTAACTAATTGTCTTTAATAATTACTCTAGAAAAAGTTTGGAAACAACCATACTATGTTATCATTCCGGATTAATTATTAGAATTGACGAATACAGAAAAGAAAAAGGGGTGTAGTTTAAGGGCGTTACTATTTCTGGTAATGCTAAGTAGAAAAGTTTTCTCCATCATTATTATTAACGCAGCAAAAACATTCAGCTAAACCTGATATTTAGAATAAGCCGGGGAAGTACCAGGGATACACCAGGCACACGGGACTTAATAGGGAGTTATATGGGACTTTAGTGGGACTATTATGGGAGATAAATATTTGATTGAAAGCTAGTTTAATCTTATATTTAAATTAAGAATCAATAATAAAAAATAAATGGCAAAACAAGAAGGATTTTCGACCTATTCTGGAAAATTAGGTGATAAAGTTGGATTTAGGAGAGGAAAGAAATTTTTTGAGCGCAAAAATACCGATTCTTATCAGCCACCAGCAGAAAGTTTAAAAAGTGCCAGTGAGTTTGGCAATGCCAGTAAGGCTTCGGCTATATTTAGAAAGGCATTTGCTCATTTGCTTATAAGGTCTTTTATGCCCAATATTCATATGAGGCTTACAAAGCTTTTTGGCCAGGTAATTTGTAGCGGACCGCAGCAGAAAAAAGGAGAAAGGCAAGTTTCTGACGGTGATCTTACATTGCTTAAAAATTTTAAATTTAACAGCTATAAAGGTTTTGGGGATTTGAGTGACTTAAAATTAAGTTCCAATATACAAGATGGCTATGTTAATATGACCATACTGCCTTTTAAAAATTCTGTTGAGCGCTATTTATCTGAGTACAGAGCTAAAATTTGCATTAGTTTTGCCTGGTTTGATTTTGCGAAACAAAACTATGAAGTAATTAACAGTAACCCTTTGTATCTAAAAACGGATGAAGAATTTGAAGGAAGGAAATTAAAAATCCCAATACCTAAACAGCATGCTTTTACTTTGATAATTTTTGCTACTATTTGTTTTGAAAATGACCCTGATGGAAAAGGTCTATTTGTTACAAGCGGAAACCGCCGTTACCAGGCGGGGGCTATTTTAGAAGCTATGCATTTTATTGATGGCGTACTGCAAACATTTGTACCCGATATTGTGGAGACAAATGCAGTAAAGGAAGAAGACCCTGATGTGGATATTTATTGGGAGTGATAACAACTACTTTTAAAGGAATTTGCAGGCAATTGCCAGAACAAAAGACTTCCAGCTAAGATTTGACCCTACTAATGACTAAGTACGCATTAAGTTCAATTGGAAGGTTATCAGAATAAAAGGTTGGTTTACTATTGATGATTATTTAGCTTATCATTAAAGCTTCTATTCTTAGTTGATTTCAAATAAGCTTTATTTTATACCGGGCTATTTATATAGATATTTTACATATATGAAGAACCCGTATCTAAATATTGTTATCGGATATTATCAAATGAACTACCTGGATATACAGCTAAAAACTGATTGATCTATTTCGTAAGCTATGATATGAGTTATTGATAGATGGTAAAACAAAAATCGCTTATTCACCTGAAATAATTTATAATCATTACATCGAACTGTATCTTTACCTCTATGAAAAAAATATTTATCTGCTTTATATTTTTCCTAAGTACGCTAGCATCCTTTAGCCAAATCAAGATAGTAGATAATTTTTTCTCTCCTGATACGGGCAGACGCAACAGTTTTTTACCTCTCCCGGTAGTGGCCTATAACCAGGAGGCAGGATTTCAGTTTGGTGCTATTGGACTGTATTCTTTTTACCTGGATAAAAAAGATCCGGTTATAAGGCCTTCTCAATTTTATGCTGTTGCCTATACCAGTACCAAAGGGCAGTCGCAGGTTTCTTTAAAAACAGATCTATGGTCGAGAGCCAATAGATGGCATCACATCTACGAAGCCCGTTTCTACAACCTGCCTTTTAACTTTTATGGCACAGGCAGCAAAACCTTATTAGCCAACGAAGACAAGATTATCCAGAGAAGATTCAGGCTTAATGCCGAAGTAGAAAGAGCACTTACCAAATCCTATTATCCGGGTTTAGGTATCGAGTTCGAATCAATCTCTATCAAAGACAAAGAATTAGGCGGAATTTTTGATACCGAGAATTTTACCGACAAAAATGGCGGTAAGTTTTTGATGTTTAAGCTTACCCAGCTTTTAGATACCCGAAATACTAACACCTATACCACCAACGGCTTTTATGCCCGCATGAGGTTTGGTTATGCTCCTGACTTTTTTAAAGAAGACAATTTTAGCGGTACATTTACCACGCTAGACGGGCGTTATTTCACATCTCCTTCTGAAAAAATGGTAGTGGCCACACAGGTGTTTTACGAATCTATTGGCAGTAATAAGGATGTGCCGTTTTACATGCTGAGGCAAATGGGCAACGACCAAATTATGCGGGGTTACTACCTTGGGCGTTATCGCGATAAAAACTACCTGGCCGCACAAACCGAATTAAGGTATCGCTTTATTGAAAGACTGGGTTTAGTGGCTTTTGCAGGGATCTCATCAGTATACGGACAAGAAAAATTCGATACATCGAATCTGAAACCCAACTATGGCATAGGCGGCCGCTTCTTTTTTGACCTGGATAAAAGCCTGTCGCTAAGATTAGATTATGGTATAGGTGAGAAGCCTCCCGGAGAGAAAAGAATATCTGGATTTTATATCTCTTTAGGGGAATCTTTTTAAACTTAGGAGCAGAAGGCCGGATAAGGTCCCCAGCCATTTGCTATAAGTATTCTATAAATTTAAACTGCTTGCTTTAATACTGTCCTAACGGTAAATATTTTTTGAATTTTCAACTTCAATTTTTCCTTATAATCTTCTTTCAGCCACTCTGTATAATTTTTAGTCACCTTTCCGAGGCATTTAGAGTACTGCTTCACTCGCCAGTCGATTTCCTTTTCCAGTTCCTTCACCAATTCAATAGCTTCTACAATACTGCTGCTGTTATTTACACACAACATAGCATGCTGCTTTATAGCCGCTTTAATTACAGCCCGGGGCTTTTCTCCCCCATTTAAAGCATCCTGGTAGGCCTGCTGAATGTCAAATGAAAATTCTATACTGTTCGGAAACTTAGCTCGCATCTCTGATGGGATATAGTGGGCTTCTGCACTGCTTTGGTAGTTTAAACTTTGATAATAAGCCTCCGGCCGTTCGAAAATACCCTGCCAGTCTAAAGAGATTTGCCACTCACCAAAACGGTCGGTATTATTTCCCAAATCAATAATAGAAAATGATTGCTTTTTAGGCAGCCTTCGCGACCCTCTGCCTATCATTTGATGGTATAAAGTAAGTGAATTTGTTGCCCGGTTTAGAATAATACTTTGTACGGATGGCTCATCAAAACCTGTAGTAAGAATAGACACCGAAGTAAGAATAGCCCCTTTTGTTTTCTTAAACCACTTTAATATTTCTGTACGCTCTGCGGCGGGTGTATGATTATCAAGGTGGCGAATAGCATAACCAAGATCAGAAAAAACCTGACAAACCTTGCGGGAAGTAAAAATACCATTGTTAAAAATAAGCGTCTTTTTATTTTTCGAGTGCGCCTCGTAAGCATGTACCAACAGATCCAGCATGGCAGGAGACGCGTAGAGTTCGTCAGAGGTGCTCACCGTAAAATCTCCGTGGGCACCCGTTTTTAAGGAATTGAGCTCCACATCATACCTCCAGGTTTTGGGTTTGGCCAGGTATCCCTTCTCTATCAATGAGGCTGTTTCTTCTCCCAGTACCAATTCGTTATAAGTTTGATGCATGGGCAGGTTCACGTCCGAACTCAAGGGAGTTGCGGTAACTCCAATAACGGTGGCATTATTGAACTTCTTGAGCAATTTCTGAAAAGAATTGTGATGCGCCTCGTCGATAATCACCAGGCCAAATTGCTCAGGATTTATCTTTCTGTCTTTGATCCTGTTTTTTAGTGTTTCCACCATCGCCACGTAGCAACCATAGTCCTGTTTCTTGATCAACATCTTTACCCCACTGTTGATTATTTTATTCTTCACCCCAGCAATTGTTAGGGCTTTGGAGGTTTGTGTGCACAGCTCGAGCCGGTGTGTAAGCACCAGCACTCTCTTGTTGTACTTAGAGATAAATCTGGTAGCTATTTCTGAAAAAACTACCGTTTTTCCGCCTCCGGTAGGCAACTGATAAAGTAATCTATAACCACTATCCTGCTGTTGCTCTATTTTTTCAAAAAGCAGTTCTATATCTTTTTCCTGGTATGGGTATAATTTCTTTCCAAAATTTTTTAAGTTCATGTTT
>JAZQRF010000070.1:0-13775 GCA_045629485.1 Pelobium sp.
TGGCGTATCTAAAGTTGTTATCGAAAGAACATTAAAACGTATAACTGTAACTATTCACACTGCTCGTCCGGGTATTGTAATTGGTAAAGGCGGTTCAGAAGTTGATAAGATCAAAGAAGAGTTAAAGAAA
This sequence comes from Pelobium sp., assembly GCA_045629485.1. Classification (GTDB taxonomy): domain Bacteria; phylum Bacteroidota; class Bacteroidia; order Sphingobacteriales; family Sphingobacteriaceae; genus Pseudopedobacter. The sequence continues at coordinate 131 of JAZQRF010000070.1, forward strand.
TTAACTAAGAAGGATGTACAAATCAACATTTTTGAAATCAAACGTCCTGAGCTTGATGCAAAACTGGTAGCAGATGGTGTTGCAAAACAATTAGAAGCAAGAATCTCTTTCAGAAGAGCAATGAAAACTTCTATTGCTGCAACCATGAGAATGGGTGCTGAAGGTATTAAGATTATGTGTTCTGGTCGTTTAGGCGGAGCTGAGATGGCTCGTTCTGAACAATACAAAGACGGTAGAATTCCATTACATACTTTCAGAGCAGATATTGATTATGCATTGGGTGAGGCATTAACTACCTACGGTAAAATCGGTATTAAAGTATGGATTTGTAAAGGTGAAGTTTACGGTAAGAGAGATCTTTCTCCAAACATCGGAGCTAATACTGGTAAAGGTGGAAAACCTGAAGGTTCTAACTTTGCTCCACGTGGCGGAGACCGCGATCGTGGTGGTGACAGAAAAGGTGGCAACAACCGTGGTGGAAATAACCGTGGCGGTGCTGGTGCAGGAGCCAACAGAGGAAAGAGATAATTCAGTTAGAAACTATCGTTTAACGATTAAAGAATAAAGTAATGTTACAGCCAAAAAGAACGAAGTTCAGAAAAATGCAGAAAGGCAGAATGAAAGGCCTGGCCACTCGTGGTGCTGAGCTTTCATTCGGTTCATTCGGAATAAAATCACTGGAAGAAAGCTGGATTACCAGCCGCCAGATAGAAGCTGCCCGTATTGCCGTAACACGTTTCATGAAACGTGAAGGACAAGTATGGATCCGTATCTTCCCAGACAAGCCGGTTACTAAAAAACCAGCTGAAGTACGTATGGGTAAAGGTAAGGGAGCGCCAGAATATTGGGTTGCAGTAGTAAGACCAGGAAGAATTCTTTTCGAAGCAGAAGGAGTTCCTTACGAAGTTGCTAAAGAAGCAATGCGTTTAGCAGCACAAAAATTACCTGTGCAAACTAAATTTGTAGTACGTAGAGATTACGTAGAAGCATAAATCAGGTTTTTAGTTTTTTTTGTTGGCCGTTACCTAACAAAGACAACTTTAACTAATAACTAACAGTAAAAATGAAATACGCAGAAATCACAGCGCTGTCTAACGAGGAAATCGTTGCCAGAGTTCAGGAAGGAAAAGCAACTCTAACGAAGTTGAAATTTGCTCATGCAGTTTCTTCTATAGAGAATCCTACCAGGATTAACAAGGCTAGAAAAGAATTAGCCCGTTTAAGTACAGAATTAACTCAGCGCAATGCGCAGGCTAAGGCAGCTTCTGAAAGTAACTCATAATTAAGAGTCGAAATGGAAAGAAAATTAAGAAAAACAAGAATTGGGTTGGTAGTAAGTAACAAGATGGAGAAATCTATTGTAGTTACTGTGGAGAGAAAGGTGAAGCATCCAATCTACGGTAAGTTCGTAAAGACGACTACCAAATTCATGGCTCATGACGAGAAAAATGATTGCGGTATCGGCGATACCGTTCTGATCATGGAGACACGTCCTCTGAGTAAGAACAAAAACTGGAGATTAGTTGAAATTTTAGAAAGGGCTAAGTAAGATGGTACAACAGGAATCACGATTAAACGTAGCCGACAACTCTGGAGCTAAAGAAGTTTTAGTAATCCGTGTGTTAGGTGGTACCGGTAAAAGATATGCATCTATAGGTGATAAAGTGGTAGTTACTGTGAAAGCAGCACTTCCATCTGGAAACATCAAAAAAGGTACAGTGTCTAAAGCTGTAGTAGTTAGAACGAAAAAAGAGATCAGAAGAAAAGATGGTTCTTATATTCGTTTTGATGATAACGCAGCAGTATTGTTAAACAACCAAGACGAACCGAGAGGAACTCGTATTTTTGGCCCGGTTGCAAGAGAACTGCGTGAAAAACAATTCATGAAAATTGTATCATTAGCACCGGAGGTTTTGTAAAATGGAAAAGAAAAAAGTAACAGCCAAATTAAAGATCCGTAAAGGTGATTTAGTAGCGGTTATCGCCGGAGACTCAAAAGGTCAGCAAGGAAAAGTAACACAGATTTTAATGAAAGAAAACAGAGCTATCGTAGAAGGTGCTAACATGGTTTCTAAACATTCTAAGCCTAGTGCTGCTAACCCTAATGGTGGTATTAATAAAATGGAAGCTCCTATCCATATTTCTAACTTAATGTTGGTTGATCCTAAAACAGGAAAACCTTCAAGAGTTGGAAGAACTAAGAATGGAGAAGGTAAAATAGTTAGGGTATCTAAAAAATCTGGGGAGGAAATTAAGTAATGACTTATACACCAAGATTAAAAAATAAATACAAAGAGGAGATTGTTTCTGCTCTTAAGGAGAAATTCCAGTATAAAAGTGTGATGCAGGTTCCTAAATTGCAAAAAATTGCAATTAACCAGGGAGTTGGTGCTGGTGTTACTGATAAAAAAGTTGTAGAATCTGCTATTGTAGAATTAACAACTATTACAGGACAACAAGCAGTTGCTGCAAAATCTAAAAAAGATATATCTAACTTCAAATTACGTAAAGGAATGCCTGTTGGTGTTCGTGTAACTTTACGTGATAACCAGATGTATGAGTTTCTAGATCGTTTGATCGCAGTAGCTCTGCCTCGTATTCGCGATTTCAAAGGTATCAACGATAAAGGTTTTGATGGCAATGGTAACTATACTTTAGGCGTATCAGAACAAATTATTTTCCCTGAGATTGATATTGATAAAATCAATAAAATTCAAGGTATGGATATTACTTTTGTAACCAGTGCAGGAACAGATGTTGAAGCATTAGAGTTATTAAAGCAGTTCGGTTTACCGTTTAAAAATCATAATAAAGTTAACAATGGCTAAAGAAGGTATCAAAGCTCGCGAGCTTAAGCGTCAGAAATTAGTTGCAAAATTTGCTGCTAAAAGAGAAGAATTAAAAGCTGCCGGTGACTACGAAGGTTTAGATAAATTACCTAAAAATGCTTCTCCAGTTCGTTTACACAACCGTTGTAAATTAACCGGAAGACCAAGAGGTTATATGCGCCAATTTGGTATTTCAAGGGTTACATTCCGCGAAATGGCATTAGCAGGTAAGATTCCAGGAGTTAGAAAAGCAAGCTGGTAATTAAAGAATAAAAATTAAAGAATTTTTTTGTACTTTTGCGGTCCAAAAAAATTCTTTTTATTTATATAATAATAAAATGTATACAGATCCAATAGCAGATTATCTTACAAGAGTAAGGAATGCCATTAAGGCCAACCATAGGGTTGTCGAAATTCCTGCATCAAACCTTAAAAAGGAAATTACAAAAGTACTTTTTGATAAAGGTTATATCACGAACTATAAGTTTGAGGATAAAGATGCACAAGGCACTATTAAAGTAGCACTAAAGTATCATCCGATTACTAAAGTTCCTGCTATTCGCACATTAACAAGAGCGAGTAAACCAGGTTTGAGAAAGTATGCAGGTGTTGCTACTATGCCACGAGTATTAAACGGTTTAGGCGTTGCAATTTTGTCTACTTCTAAAGGAGTTATGACAGACAAAGAAGCCAAACAATTGAATATTGGCGGTGAAGTTTTATGTTACGTTTATTAATTAGGAGGAGAAAGAGATGTCAAGAATAGGAAAAAACCCGATTTCAATCCCTTCAGGAGTTACTGTAACAGTTTCTTCGGATAACGTAGTTTCAGTTAAAGGCCCTAAAGGAGAATTAACACAAAATGTTGATTCTGATATTATTGTTGAACAGGAAGATAATACACTTCTTGTAAAACGTCCTTCAGAGCAAAAACGTCATAAAGCTTTACATGGTTTATACAGAGCTTTAATCAACAACATGGTAGTTGGTGTAACAGAAGGCTATAAATTAGAGCAAGAATTAGTAGGTGTGGGTTACAAAGCTTCTAATCAAGGAAATACTCTTGATTTAGTGTTAGGTTTCTCTCACCATATCGTATTTGCTCTTCCACCAGAAATTAAGGTGACCACCACTTCTGAAAAAGGTAAAAACCCAACTATTATTTTAGAATCTATAGACAAGCAATTGCTAGGGCAGGTTGCAGCTAAGATTCGTTCATTCAGAGCTCCTGAACCATACAAAGGTAAAGGTATTAAGTTCGTAGGTGAACAGTTGAGAAGAAAAGCAGGTAAGTCAGCAGCTAAAAAATAATTGTAATGGCAGGAAAAGTTAAATTATCTCGTAGAGATAGAATAAGAAAAGGTATCAGAAAAAGAATTTCTGGTTCTACAGAGCGTCCTCGTTTATCTGTATTCAGAAGTAACAAAGGAATTTATGCTCAAATTATAGATGATGTTGCTGGTGTAACTTTAGTTGCAGCTTCATCTTCAGAAAAAGATTTCAGTGCAAACGGTAATAAAATAGATCAGTCTAAAGAGGTTGGTAAAAAAGTTGCTGAAAAAGCAATTGCTGCTGGAATTAAACAAGTAGTTTTTGATAGAAATGGTTATTTATATCATGGACGTATCAAGTCATTAGCAGAAGGTGCTCGTGAAGGTGGTTTAATTTTTTAATTTCAGAAACAGATGTCAACTATCAATATAAAAAGAGTAAAAGCAAACGAAATCGAATTAAAAGATCGTTTGGTTAGCATCCAGCGTGTTGCTAAAGTTACTAAAGGTGGTCGTACTTTCAGTTTCTCAGCTATTGTAGTAGTAGGTGATGAGAATGGAGTAGTAGGATACGGTTTAGGTAAAGCTAAAGAGGTAACAGAAGCTATCGCTAAAGGAATTGATGATGCTAAAAAGAATTTAGTAAAAGTTCCTATTATTAACGCAACTATCCCTCACGAGCAGATTGGTAAATTTTCTGGCGGTTTCGTTTTCTTGAAACCTGCTGCAAATGGTACCGGAGTTATTGCTGGTGGTGCGATGAGAGCTGTATTAGAGTCTGCAGGTGTGCATAACGTACTTGCGAAATCTAAAGGTTCTTCTAACCCGCACAACGTGGTTAAAGCAACAATCTCTGCTCTGTCTCAATTAAGAGATGCGCATACAGTTGCTCATCACAGAGGTGTTTCATTAAGTAAAGTTTTTAACGGTTAAGACGATGGCTAAGATCAAAATAACTCAGATTAAGAGCGTGATCGATAGAAGTGAGCGCCAGAAAAGAACTATACAGGCTTTAGGTCTTTCCAAGATCAACATGAGCGTGGAAGTTGAAGCTACTCCGTCTATTATCGGAATGGTTAAAGCAGTAAATCATTTGGTAGCAATTGAAAAAGTTTAATTACCATGAATTTAAATAATCTAAAACCTGCAGAAGGTTCAGTAAAAAACAGAAAAAGAATTGGTCGTGGTACTGGTTCTGGGCGTGGAGGTACTTCTACACGTGGACATAAAGGTGCCGGGTCAAGATCTGGTTACTCTTCAAAAGTAGGTTTTGAAGGAGGTCAAATGCCATTACAACGTCGTGTACCTAAAGTAGGATTTAAAAATCCTAACAGGGTTGAGTATGTTGGAATTAACTTAGATGTTCTTCAAAATTTAGCTGAGAAATTTAATTTAGCATCTATTGATTTTGATACTTTAAAAGAGCATGGATTAATATCTAAAAATGATATTATAAAAATTCTTGGAAGAGGCGAAATTAAAGCTAAATTAGACGTTAAAGCACATGCATTTACAGCAACCGCACAAAAGGCTATAGAAGCTGCCGGTGGTTCTGTTGTTAAATTATAATTAATGAAGAAGCTGTTCACAACTTTATCCAATATTTGGAAGATTGAGGAATTAAGAGTGCGTATTTTATACACACTCTTAATTCTTTTGGTTTATAGAATTGGTTCGTTTATTGTTTTGCCCGGAGTAGATCCAAGATCTTTAGAAGGCGAAGCAAAAGAGGGATTATTAGGACTGTTAAATATGTTTGCAGGAGGGTCTTTTTCTAGAGCTTCCATTTTTGCATTAGGTGTAATGCCATATATTTCAGCATCAATTGTTATTCAATTGTTAGGTATAGCGGTTCCTTATTTTCAGAAATTGCAAAAGGAAGGTGAAAGCGGAAGAAAAAAGATCAATCAATATACTCGTTATTTGACTATTGCCATTACAGCTTTACAAGCTATAGGTTACGTTAAGTCACAAATTTCCCCAGATGCAAGATTAATATCAGAACCTTTGTTTACGATCTCCTCTATGGTGATCCTAACAGCAGGAACGATGTTTGTAATGTGGATGGGTGAAAAGATCACTGATAAAGGAATTGGTAATGGTATTTCTATCTTAATTATGGTAGGTATTATTGCACAGTTGCCTTATGGTATATCTGCTGAATTTATTAGCAGAAATACTGGTCAGGGTGGTTTAATTGCATTCTTTATTGAGTTTGTAGCATTGTTTGCAGTAGTGATGTTTACAGTATTGGTGATACAGGGAACAAGAAAAATTCCTGTTCAGTATGCTAAAAAGATTGTTGGTAACAAACAGTACGGTGGCGTTAGGCAATATATTCCTTTGAAATTAAATGCAGCTGGTGTAATGCCAATCATTTTTGCTCAGGCGATTATGTTTATCCCTTCTACCATCGGGCAATTTTTTCCATCAGCTCAGTCTCCATTATTAGCTTCTTTTAGCGATTATACTTCTGTAGCTTATAATGTAACTTTTGCTTTGTTAATTATTCTCTTTACTTTTTTCTACACGGCTATTACGGTTAATCCTAACCAAATGTCAGACGATATGAAAAAGAATGGAGGATTTGTTCCGGGAGTGAAACCAGGAAAAACAACAGCTGATTATATTGATGGCATTATTTCTAAGATTACTTTACCAGGATCTATATTTTTAGCATTAATTGCTATTATGCCTTCAATTGCAATAGTGGCAGGTGTGAATTCACAATTTGCTCATTTCTTTGGAGGAACTTCTCTGTTGATTTTAGTAGCTGTTGTGTTAGATACGCTTCAACAAGTAGAGAGTCATTTGTTAATGCGTCATTACGATGGATTAATGAAAACAGGTAGAGTAAAAGGTCGTACTGCTCCTGCGGTTACTGCAGGTTCTGGTCCGGTGATATAATGATATGTCTAAAGTAATTTTAAAATCTTCAGAGGAGATAGAGCTCATCAGGGAAAGTTCCCAGTTGGTGGCTAAAACTCTCGCTGAAGTAGCAAAGGTAATTGCACCAGGTATCACAACGCTGAAGCTAAATGAAGTAGCAGAGGAGTTCATGAGGGATAATGGTGCAATTCCTGCTTTTCTAAATTACAATGGTTTTCCTTATTCTTTGTGCATTTCTTTAAATGACCAGGTGGTTCATGGTTTTCCCGGAAAATATGAATTGCAGGATGGAGATATTGTTTCGGTAGATTGTGGTGTGATCAAAAATAAATTTTTTGGTGACTCTGCTTATACTTTTGCAATAGGAGAGATTGATCCTGAAACTCAGAAGCTTTTGAATGTTACCCAGGAATGCTTAGTAAAGGGTATTGAGAAAGCAATTGTTGGAAACAGAATTGGGGATATTGCTTTTGCTGTACAGGATCATGCTGAGAAGAATGGTTTTGGTGTAGTAAAAGAATTGGTAGGTCATGGTGTTGGTCATAAACTACATGAAAAACCAGAAGTTCCCAATTATGGTAGAAGAGGAGTAGGGATAAAGTTAGAAGAGGGAATGGTATTAGCAATAGAACCTATGATTAATGCCGGTAAAGCAGGTGTGAAGTTTTGGGATGATGGATGGACTGTTTCTACAGTTGATAAAAAGCCTTCAGCTCACTTCGAACATACGGTGGCTATAAGAAAAGGGAAGGCTGATGTCTTATCGACTTTTGAGTACATTGAAGAAGTTTTAAATAAAGTTTAAATTTCTAAAATATTTTATTTAATTTTGCGTCCCGCTTTGGGCGTTGTGAATTAATAACATTAAACAAATATATGGCTAAACAATCCTCTATTGAGCAAGACGGAGTAATCAAAGAAGCATTATCAAATGCGATGTTTCGTGTTGAATTAGAGAATGGTCACGAGATCATAGCACATATTTCAGGGAAAATGAGAATGCATTACATTAAAATTTTACCTGGAGACCGTGTGAAATTGGAGATGTCTCCTTATGATCTGTCAAAAGGTAGAATAACTTATAGATATAAATAAGAAAATGAAAGTTAGAGCATCCATTAAGAAACGCAGCGCTGATTGTAAGATCATCCGTAGAAAAGGAAAATTATACGTGATCAACAAAAAGAACCCTAAGTTCAAACAGCGTCAAGGTTAATCGTAATTTTAAACTATCAACAAATAATAAATGGCAAGGATAGCAGGTATTGATTTACCAAAAAACAAAAGAGGAGAGATCGGCCTTACTTACATATTCGGAATCGGTAGAAATACTGCCCAGTCAATTTTGACCCAGGCTGGTATAGATTTCAATAAAAAAGTTCAAGATTGGACCGATGAAGAATTAACAGCCATCCGTAATATAATCACTGAGTCTATTAAGGTTGAAGGCCAGTTGCGCTCTGAAGTGCAGTTGAACATCAAACGTTTAATGGATATTGGATGTTACAGAGGATTACGCCACAGAAAAGGCTTACCGTTACGCGGACAGAGAACTAAAAACAATTCTCGTACACGTAAAGGAAAGAGAAAAACTGTTGCTAACAAGAAAAAGGCTACTAAATAATAATTGATAGTAAAAAATGGCTAAGTCAAAAAAAGTTACTAAAAAGCGTGTTGTAGTTATTGAACCAGTTGGTCAGGCTCACATCAATGCTACCTTTAATAACATAATAATCACTCTTACCAACAATCAGGGACAAACTATTTCCTGGTCATCTGCTGGTAAGCAAGGTTTTAAAGGTTCGAAAAAGAATACACCTTATGCTGCATCTCAGGCTGCAATTGATTGCGGAAAAGTTGCTCATGATTTAGGTTTACGTAAAGTGGAAGTTTTTGTAAAAGGTCCGGGTTCTGGTCGTGAATCAGCAATTCGTACATTACAAAATTCAGGTTTGGAAGTGACAACTATTAGAGATATCACTCCAATGCCTCACAACGGATGTCGTCCACCAAAAAGAAGAAGAGTTTAATAATTAATTTTTAAAGATAAGATTCTGCAGCTATAGGTTGCAAGATACTTTAAAGCACATACAATGGCAAGATATACCGGACCAAAGTCCAAAATAGCCCGTAAATTCAGAGAGCCAATTTTCGGCCCTGATAAAGCGTTAGAAAGAAAAAATTATCCTCCTGGCCAACACGGTCAATCAAGAAGAAGAGGAAAGCAATCTGAGTACTCTGTTCAGTTAATGGAAAAACAAAAAGTAAAATACACTTATGGTGTATTAGAGAAACAATTCTCTAACTTGTTTAAAAAAGCATCAGCTAAAGAAGGTATTACTGGTACAAACTTGCTTCAGTTTTTAGAAGCTCGTTTAGATAATGCTGTATACCGTTTCGGAATTGCTCCAACAAGATCTGGTGCCCGTCAGTTAGTATCTCACAGACATATTACAGTTAACGGAGAAGTGGTTAATATCCCTTCTTATACTTTAAAAGCTGGTGATATTATTGAAGTTCGTGAGAAATCTAAAACATTAGAAGCTATCTCAAACTCAGTAGCAGGACGTACTATTAATAAATTTGCCTGGTTAGAATGGGATGCTAAATCTCTTACCGGTAAGTTTTTGCAGTATCCTGATAGAGAAAGTATTCCTGAAAATATCAAGGAAAACTTAATCGTCGAGTTATACTCTAAATAATGATATAAATTAATTGCCGGTTATAAATAACCGGCAATTGGTTGTTTATCTACAAATTAACGATAATATAATAAGGCAAATAAATGGCAATTTTAGCATTTCAGAGACCTGATAAAGTAATTATGCAGAAATCTACGGATTTCGATGGTACGTTTGAATTTCGTCCGTTGGAACCTGGATTTGGTGTTACTATAGGTAACGCTTTAAGAAGAATTCTGTTATCTTCTTTAGAGGGTTACGCAATTACCTCGGTTCGTTTCTCAGGTGTATCTCACGAATTCTCTACTATTAAAGGTGTAGCAGAAGATGTAGTAGATATCATCCTGAATCTTAAACAGGTTCGTTTCAAAAAAACTGGTGATTCAGGCGATTCAGAAAAGATTTTTGTGATCATTAGTGGTCAGGAAAGTTTTAAAGCTGGTGATATTACCAAATTTTCAAACAATTTTGAGGTTTTAAATCCTGATTTTGTTATCTGTAACATGGAAGATTCTGTTACTTTAGAGATAGAATTAACTCTCAATAAAGGAAGAGGATATGTTGCAGCAGAGGAGAATAAAAGTGCTGACGCTGTTGTAGGTGTTATCGCGATCGACTCTATTTATACGCCAATCAAAAATGTAAAGTATACAATTGAAAACTATCGTGTTGAGCAAAAAACCGATTATGAGAAATTGTTGCTAGATATCACTACTGATGGTTCTATCCACCCGGAAGAGGCTTTAAAAGAAGCAGCTAAGATTTTAATCCAGCACTTTATGTTATTCTCTGATGAGAATTTAGTGTTAGAATCTCAGGCAAAAGAAGAAACTAAAGAAGTTGATGAAGAGGTTTTACATATGCGTAAAATTCTTAAAACTGAGTTAGTTGATCTTGATCTTTCTGTAAGAGCACTAAATTGTTTAAAAGCAGCTGATATCCGCTCTCTGGCAGAGTTAGTTTCTTATGATGTTGCAGATATGTTGAAATTCAGAAATTTTGGTAAGAAATCTTTAACAGAAATTCAGGAGCTGGTAAAATCAAAAGGTTTATCATTCGGAATGAACCTGTCTAAATTTAAATTAGACGAAGAGTAATAGTTAAATCCTTTTAATGGGATTTTCTACTTAAAAAGTAGATTACTATAATAAAAGAGAAAATGCCGCATAATTCCCGGCTCGCCATAGGGGCTTGAGCTGACGGTATGCGCAAATTAATACAGTAATGAGACACGGAAAAAAAATTAATCATTTAGGTCGTACTGATAGTCATCGTAAAGCGATGTTGTCTAACATGGCTTCTTCACTTATTTTACATAAGCGTATTACTACAACTTTAGCTAAAGCAAAAGCACTACGTACATACGTAGAGCCTATCTTAACTAAATCTAAAAACGATACTACTCACTCACGTCGTACAGTTTTCTCTCTATTGCAAAACAAAGAGGTATTAACGATATTATTTCGTGAAGTAGCTGAAAAAGTAGCGAACAGACCAGGTGGTTACACTCGTATTATTAAATTAGGAAATCGTTTGGGAGATAATGCTTCTATGGCGATTATCGAATTAGTAGATTTCAACGAAGTTTACGGTGCTGAGGCTAAAGTAGAGAAAAAATCTACTCGTAGAAGAGGTTCTGGCAGCAAAGCAAAGAAAGCTGATACAAATGAAGAAGTAAAAGCAGAAGAAGCTGTTGTTGTAGAAGATAAAGCAGAAGATGTAACAGCTGAGACTCCTGCGGCTGAGGAAGCTAAAGAAGACAAAAAATCGGCAGAATAATTTTAACTGATTTTATAATATAAAAACCCTGTTCATTTTTTGAACAGGGTTTTTTGTTTTAAGGCTGTTTAAGCAATATAAGATTGATTTCATGACATCGTGTCATTTTAGTGAAATGTTATTTGAATATTTAACAGGTTTTTACCTGTCATTATCTGGCAAGTTCTGTCAAATTTCTATTGGCACAGGCATTGATAAGTATAAGTGTTATTAATTCAGTAATAAATAAAAAATTATACAGTATGTCAAAAATAATTGGTATCGATTTAGGAACAACCAACTCTTGTGTGGCAGTAATGGAGGGAAATGAGCCTGTCGTTATTGCAAATAGTGAGGGAAAGCGTACAACTCCATCAATTGTAGCTTTTGTAGATGGTGGTGAGCGTAAAGTTGGTGACCCTGCAAAGCGCCAGGCAATCACAAATCCTACTAAGACCATTTCTTCTATAAAGCGCTTTATGGGTAATAGCTTTGATGAGGTGAGCAAAGAAATTAGCCGTGTACCTTATAAAGTTGTTAAGGGAGACAATAATACTCCAAGAGTAGAAATTGACGACCGTAAATACACGCCACAGGAGATTTCGGCAATGGTACTTCAGAAAATGAAGAAAACTGCTGAGGATTTCTTAGGCACTGAAGTAACTGAAGCTGTTATTACTGTTCCTGCTTATTTTAATGACGCACAAAGACAGGCAACTAAAGAGGCCGGAGAGATTGCAGGATTAAAAGTAAGAAGGATTATTAACGAGCCTACTGCTGCCGCTTTAGCTTATGGCTTAGATAAGACTAACAAAGATATGAAGATTGTTGTGTTTGACTGCGGTGGTGGTACACATGACGTTTCTATTCTTGAGTTAGGCGATGGTGTTTTCGAAGTGAAATCAACAGATGGCGATACACACTTAGGAGGTGATGATTTTGATCAGGTAATTATTGACTGGTTAGCAGAAGAGTTTAAAACCGAAAATGGCATGGACATCGTAAAAGATCCTATGGCATTGCAACGTTTAAAAGAAGCTGCTGAGAAAGCTAAAATTGAGTTGTCTAGTGGCACATCAACCGAAATCAATTTGCCTTACATTACTGCTGATGCCAGCGGACCTAAGCACTTAGTGCGTAATTTAACAAAAGCTAAATTTGAATCTTTAGCTGCTGATTTAATCAAAAGAACTATTGATCCATGTAAATCAGCATTGAAAAATGCCGGATTATCTGCTTCAGATATTGATGAGATTATTTTAGTAGGTGGTTCTACACGTATTCCCGCAATCCAGGAAGCAGTTGAAAAATTCTTTGGCAAAGCTCCATCAAAAGGAGTAAACCCTGATGAGGTTGTCGCTATTGGTGCTGCAATACAAGGTGGTGTTTTAACAGGAGAAGTAAAAGACGTATTATTATTAGATGTTACTCCTCTTTCTTTAGGAATTGAAACTATGGGTGGGGTAATGACTAAATTAATCGAGTCTAATACAACTATTCCAACTAAAAAATCAGAGACTTTTTCTACAGCATCAGACAACCAGCCTTCAGTAGAGATTCATATCTTACAAGGCGAGCGTCCTATGGCTAAAGATAACCGTACAATTGGCCGTTTCCACTTAGACGGAATTCCACCTGCTCCACGTGGTGTACCACAGGTAGAAGTAACCTTTGATATTGATGCCAACGGTATTTTACATGTAGGTGCAAAAGATAAAGCTACTGGCAAAGAACAAAAAATCAGAATCGAAGCGTCATCAGGATTATCTGAAGAAGAAATCAAAAAGATGAAAGAAGAGGCAGAAAAAAATGCTGAATCTGATAAAGCTGCAAAAGAAGAAGCTGATAAAATTAACAGTGCTGATGCTTTAATTTTCTCTACAGAGAAACAATTAAAAGAATATGGCGACAAAATATCTGCGGATAAAAAAGCGCCTATTGAAGAAGCATTGGGTAAATTAAAAGAAGCTTATACAGCTAAAAACTTTACCGCGATTGATTCTGCTTCTGAAGCATTAAATACGGCATGGGCTGCAGCATCTGAAGAGATGTATAAAGCTGGTGCTGGCGCAGAAGGTCAACCTCAGGATGCCGGGCAGCAAGATGCTCAATCCGGAGGAAATGCAGATGATGTAACAGATGTAGACTTCGAAGAAGTAAAAGACGACGAGAAGAAATAATTCTTATCTATAAAAAACAAAGCCCGTTTTCCAATAAG
>JAZQRF010000071.1:0-4383 GCA_045629485.1 Pelobium sp.
CATCTGAGATAAAGAAGTTTTAAAATGTTCGGTTAACCAGGTAAAGGTTTCTGATGAGGTATACTTTTTACCGTTTACATTTGCTGCTGAGGTTGCAAATTTAAACATCATCGGATCGGGATCCACATTTCTCACATCTGCACTGTCTCTTCTTAATCCTGGAATAGGAAAATAACTGGAACCAAAAGTTTCGCATTCCGGAATATCTACAGCTCCATATAAATCCAGTAAATTACCCGGTGAACCGTGAGATTGATTTTTTGTCAGGCTGTTGTATTTGTGCGCCCATTGCGTCCATTCTTTTGTAAAGTTATGGAGCAGCATTTCGCTCATAGTCTCCCGATAATCTGATTTTAAGCGAGCTACCTGATCGCTTGTATTAGTCGGATCAGTAAAATCTTTAAGGTGAGTAGCCAGATTATAACCTTTCAGTTTTTGGAATTCAGAAAAGAAATCAGGCGACCAGTTGGCTCCATAAACTTCATAGCTATCATTAAAAAATGCCCTGATTCCCTGCGGCTTATTTTGAAATGCCTGATCGAAGCGGCTTAAATAAATACCTACTGAAGATTTATTTAAATGATCGAGGGTAAAACCTTCTCCCCCCGGAGCCGCTCTTTTTACCTGCTGACGGGTTTTTCCTGCAAATGCGGCATATAATTTCCAGTTACCTGATTTTGGCATCCATTTTAAAGTCCCATCATCACTTACTTTTGAAAGTACATCAAGAATTTCGCCCTTGTCTCCGTAAGCTGTTAGCGCCTGTAAACGGGCATTTTCCTGCTTATTCTCTTTTACTATAATTTTCTCCTGCAAAGGCTTTGCGGGACTTACTTCATATTGCTGAACAATGAGCTTGGTTGCTGCCTGCTCAGGTTTTACCTGAGGTCCGCCAAATGGCCAACCTGTACCTGTATTCATATCCACGCCCATTCCTAAACTATTTGCTTTATTTACCGTAGTTGCTAAAGCCTGCATCCATTTAGGAGAGAGAAAATCAATATAACGTTGCTCGAAACCTTTGGCACCATAAATAGGCGTAATTTCCACACCGCCAATTCCGGCTTCACTATATTTAGTAAGAAGTTGATGGATGTTTTTTTCGTCAACAGCACTTCCGGTCCACCACCAGCGTGACCAGGGATGCATTTCTTTTTCTACTTTTGGCCATGGGTTGGTTTGTGCTGCTAAGTTCAGACCTGTGAATAAACAGACCAAAACTGGTAAATATGTCTTTTTTATCATGATGTTAATAGTTATACAGTCATGTATCCATGACTAATCCATATGAAAAACTTGCGTTAAGGGAATACTTATGGGAGAGTTATCCGGATGGGTATCCATAATATCTGCCATATATTCCCACCATTTCTGTACAATTTCAGTACTGCCTAAATCCTGTGAAGATTGTCCGTTCTGTTGCTGTACGCCAAATAAGTAATTGGTTTCCTCATCCAAAAAAATCGTATAATCAGCAATTCCATTGGCTTTTAACAGCTCCACCAATTCGGGCCAGATCTGCTCATGTCTTTTGATGTACTCTTCTTTAAAGCCCGGTTTCAGCTTCATTTTAAATGCTATTTTCATGATATGGTTACAATTGGTAATGTCTAATTTGGAACACTTTATGGCTCCCTGTAAATTTCTGCCTCTATAATTCCTAATGCGCCTTTGGCATTTGCGTTCATTTGTTCCAGACCATCATCCAGTTTCTTTCCTCCCATTTCTTCCATGATCTCTTTCCCATCTTTCTTTGACTCACTCGCCAGCATTATTTTTACTTTTTTTCCTTTATGAGGCTTACAAATGGCAGTAAAATAACCTAAACTTCCTTTAGTATAGTCATCAAAAACCAATTCTTCATCGACGAATACTTTTAGTGGATAAGTTTTAGTTCTGAAACCATTAAGTTTTAATACCACCTGGCTCACTTTTTCGGCTTTCTCTAGTTCATAGGTAATCCAGGCCGTAGACAATTTACCGTCATTGGTCCACGAAGAAAGTTCGTTATTATCATAACTTGCTGCTGCTTTTTCCTGGTGAGCGCCTGCTTTTACACCTTTTACAGGAAGCGCCACTCTTGTAATCTCATACGTTTTTCCGGCAGGCGTTGGCCCTCTGTCTAATCTGGATGTAAGTCCTGCATTTGGATAATCCAGCGACAAACCATTAACAACTTTTACCGGCGTTGATTTTACTTCTATGTGTGCAGATCTTAAACCTGTTGAGCTGGCCCTCAATGATATATTTCCTGCAAGAGTAGTAGAGCGGATCAACACCCGGTTTACTCCGCATTCTACGGGTAAAGAGGATGATAAAATATAATTATCCGGGCCCTGGGCAATTCCACCCAACCATTCAGCAGGGCCGTTCAACTTAAAGTCTATCGTATTTAAGGCTGTAGGGCAACGCTGACCTTTCTCGTCAACCACCTCAACCTCCACTAAAATCATATCTGCGCCATCTGCTTTTAAGCCTTCCGGCGCTTGTTTTACAGAAAGGAGCAAAGCAGCGGGCTCACCTGCAGTTTGCAACATTTTCTCAGCAAGCTTCTTCCCGTTTTTATCGTATGAAACAGCTTTTAATTCGCCCGGTTGCCAGCTTATATTTTCGAAAGTGAACAGAAAATGATAGCGCTGTTTGCCATAACCTAAAGATTTGCCATTTAAAAACAGTTCGACTTTATCTCCTGCAGCAACCACATACTGATCTTTCACAACACCCTGTTTGTAATTCCAGTGCCCAATAAGATGTAAGCCTTTTTTATCAGGATTGACCCAACCATCCCACATCACCTGGTGTGCGTAAAAACCATCTTTAGCTATGCGCATCGCATCTACTTCACCACTCCTGCGGTAATTTTCTTCCCCACGGTAATGCGTATTGGAATCTGAAAAAATAATATTTACACCCCCTGAACTTACACGCTTACCAGTTCCTGGTCTTTGGTCCCAATACTCCCCCCATCTGATGATATTTTCTATCGCATGCGAATCCTGGTTACGGTTGTAATCGCTGGCGTCCTGATTTTTGTAAAGCGGACCCGCACCGTTCTTATGATAGGGCGGTGTAAACTCATCCCAATATTTCCTTAACCCTTCGTCTCTGGAATATTCCATCGACCATAGCGGCTGGGTATCACTTTTGTTAATGTAAAGCATTTCACCACCATATTCAGAATTTTTACTGTCCAGCATCTCTCTCGAGCCAATGGCCCTTCCACCATGTGGATCGTACTGATCGCGAACTGCTTTCATCGCTATCATATGGGCTTCGCTGATAGATTCGTTTCCACTTTCGTAAAAAAGGATACTCGGATTATTACGGTTATAAATAATGGCATCCCGCATCAATTCCACACGTTGTTCCCACCTGCGGCCTTCTACATCTTTTTCGGCATCACCTGCCGGCATAGCCTGGATCAAGCCTACCCTATCACATGATTCTACATCCTGCTTCCAGGGTGCAACATGCATCCAGCGCACCAGGTTGGCATTGCTTTCTACCATTAGGTAATTACTGTAGTCACTCAACCATGGCGGTATACTCATCCCCACTGCAGGCCACTCATTACTGGTTCGCTGGGCGTAGCCTTTCATCATCAACACCTGATCATTCAGGTAAACCATTCCATCTTTAAAGGCCGTTTTCCTAAAACCCGTTTGAGTTTTCACCTCGTCCAGCACTGTATCGCCTTCTTTTAATCGTGTGGCAACGGTGTACAAATAACCATAACCCCAGCTCCAAAAGTTCAGCTCATCTAGTACGGTTGTAGCACTTAACGTTTTTGTCTCTCCCGCATATAGTATTACAGGCTGGGCACTAAAAACTTTGATCGTCTTACCCTCACCATCTTTCACTTCTACTTCATATGTGATACTTTTTGCACCAGGAGTTTCATTTTTCACCTCGGAGGAAGCCACAAAATCTGCTTTACGCTTTTTAATATCAATATTTTGAGCATACAAATAAGTGCCGGTTGTTTTAAGGTTACTATATAATGGCAGGGTTTGATAAATTGGAGAGGTCACATGCAACCAGGCGTTTTTAGGAATCCCTCCATAATTTGCATTGAAATTATTATTGTTCCATTGCCAGGTAGAATTGGTAGCTTTTTCGCGGTAGCTCCACGAATTATCAGTTTTTACAGCAATTACATTTTCCTGATCTCCAAAAAAAACATCATCACTGATATCAAAACCAAAAGCCATGACACCGTTTTCATGCCTGCCAATAAATTTACCGTTCAGGTAAAATTCTCCTCCAAAGCGTATACCCTCCATCTCCAAAAAAACTTTTTGTCCTTTCTGACTGGCATCTAATTTAAAATTCTTACGATACCATGCAATAGCGGCAGAGTGCTCATCAATAGGTTTTAGAAAT
>JAZQRF010000072.1:0-1956 GCA_045629485.1 Pelobium sp.
TCGCCGATAAATGTGGTGAACGACCAATGGAGAATGCCTACTTTAGCCGAAGATCTTGCTGATATTTGTTTATTAGCGGCAGAAAAAGGTGCCCAGGGAGTATTCAATGCCTCAGGGAAAGATATGATGAGCATATTGGAATTGGTAGAGCGGGTAGCCGATTATTATGGACTGGACAAATCGTTGATCAATCCTATTTCTTCGGAATCCTTAAATCAGGCAGCAAAAAGACCTGTAAGAACAGGGTTTATACTGGATAAGTCTATTAAAGAGTTAGGTTACGCTCCTCATTCTTTCGAAGAGGGAATAAGGATAATGGATGAACAATTGGCTCTTAAAGAAGATTAAAGATATAAGGGCAAGAATAGGGATGAATAAGTGAGCTTGCTAAAATTACATTGATAATTAAAATTTAAAACTAAAAAATATAAAGATATGGCATTAAAAATTGGCGATAAAGCCCCGGAATTTACCTTGTACAATTCGGAGCTTAAAGAAGTAAGTTTAAAAGATTTCGCAGGGAAAAAAGTTATTATACACTTTTTCCCAATGGCATTTACTGGTACATGTACTACGCAACTCTGTACCATGAGGGATAACTTTAGTTATTACGAAGGTCTAAATGCCCAGGTTTTGGGTATTTCTGTTGATTCTCCATTTACATTAGCGAAATTTAAAGAAGACAATAATTATCAGTTCCCTTTACTATCAGATTTTAATAAAGAAGTATCTAAAGCCTATGGTGCTTTTTATGATGAATTTGTGTTTAATTTAAAGGGAGTGTCTAAAAGAGCGGCATTTGTTATTGATGAAAATCAACAAATTATTTACGCAGAAGTATTAGAATCTGCCGGGGATTTGCCTAATTTTGAAGCAATTGATAAAATTGTTGGCTAAAAAAAGGATAAATTATCTATATTACAAGCTTGGCATTAAGATCAATGTCAATTTAACCTAAAAAATAAAAAATGGACGGACCTATCACTATTGTATTTATCATCATAGGAAGTATAGTTGCTTTATTTCTTCTGCTGTATATTTTGCCGGTGAATCTTTGGTTTACAGCACAGCTCTCAGGAGTTAGGGTAAATCTTTTAAATTTAGTGTTGATGAGGCTTAGAAGAGTACCTCCTTCTTTGGTGGTGAATGCAATGATTACTTCTACTAAAGCGGGATTAAATATCACTTCTAATGAAATAGAAACACACTTTTTAGCTGGCGGGCATGTAAATAATGTGATTAAAGCATTAATTTCTGCCGATAAAGCAAATATCCCTTTGGATTTTAAACTGGCTACAGCTATTGATCTTGCTGGTAGAGATGTGTTTGAAGCGGTACAATTATCAGTAAATCCAAGGGTAATTAATACGCCACCTGTTGCTGCAGTAGCTAAAGATGGTATCCAGTTAATTGCAAAAGCCAGGGTTACCGTTAGGGCAAACATCAACCAGTTAGTGGGTGGTGCCGGTGAAGAAACTATTCTGGCAAGGGTAGGAGAAGGTATTGTAACTACTATTGGTTCTGCCATAAGCCATAAAGAGGTATTAGAAAATCCTGATAAGATATCAAAAGTGGTTTTGAGTAAGGGATTAGATTCCGGAACCGCTTTCGAAATTCTTTCTATTGATATTGCGGATATAGATATCGGTGAGAATATTGGAGCGAAATTACAAACAGACCAGGCTGAAGCCGATTTAAAAGTCGCCAATGCAAAAGCAGAAGAGCGTAGAGCAATAGCTGTTGCTTTCGAGCAGGAGATGAGAGCCAAAGCACAGGATGCGAGAGCTAAAGTGATTGAAGCCGAAGCACAAGTTCCTTTGGCCATGGCTGAAGCAGTTAGAAGCGGTAACCTGGGCATTATGGACTATTATAAAATGCAAAATATCCAGACGGATACGAACATGAGAGAACCTATTTCTAAGCCTAATACTGGGCAGAACAGAGATAAAAAATATA
>JAZQRF010000073.1:0-13363 GCA_045629485.1 Pelobium sp.
ACAATAAAAATAAAGGGCAATACCGGACCACCAATTACAGGGCCACCGCCATTAACAAATTGTGTAAGGGCCGGCATCTGTAATGTTGGATGTACAAAAATCACCCCTACCGTCAGCATCAGTATCGTTCCGATTTTCAAATAGGTCGAGAGGTAATCTCTGGGCACCAACAGCAACCATACCGGTAGAACTGAAGCTAAAAAACCATAAATTGTGATGGCTACGGAGATGGTTTCTATTCTCCAGTGAAAAAGGTTGTTGATGGCGGAGATCTGCATCAATTCATGGCCACCAATAATGGCTGCTATCAGCATCAGGCCGCCAAAGATACTGGCAAAAGTAATACTGTCTTTTCGGTAGCGCATGATCAAACCCATGATAACAGCAATTGGCATGGTGGCAATTACGGTAAACAAAGACCATGATGCCTCATGCATGGCGCTGATACAGGCTAAAGACAGCCCGGCAAGTGTAAGGATAAGAATGAAAAGTATGGCTATTCCTGCTATTAATCCGGTGCCTTTGCCTACCTCTTTACCTGCAATAGTTGCTAAACTTTCTCCTTTATGCCTCACCGAGGCAAATAGTACCACCATATCATGCACACCACCGCCAAGTACGCAGCCTATTAAAATCCACAATGCTCCGGGTAAATAGCCAAACTGGGCGGCTAACACAGCCCCTACCAAGGGGCCTGCAGCGGCTATGGCTGCAAAGTGATGTCCGAAAAGTACATTCTTATTAGTGGCTACGTAATCTTTACCGTCTGCAAACTCTATGGCTGGGGTAACATTGTTGCCATTTAGACGTAATAATTTATTGGCCAGAAACAGGCCGTAATACCGGTATGCTATGGTAAATACCAATACGGCTACAAATACCAGGGTGAGGGCATTCACCCCATTTAAAAATTCCATAATGCTAAAATCTTAATCAGGTTGTATTGAAATACGAATTTAATATTATTTTATTTTATTAAATCTAACTTTTTAAAAAAATTAAAAAACTTTCTACAACTAGTCGTTTCTAAATAATTAGAAACAAAGGGAATTACCACCAATATATGCGATTAAGTCACTTAGCTTAAAATAATTTTTCCATTGGCTAGCTATTTTTTTTGCTCTTATTTAAGATCTTATAAATATCCAACCTTCTGTCTTTTAAGTTTCTAACTGCACCAAATGTATGTAACTCTTTCAAAAGATCAACATCTACATCCGCAATAAGCGTAGTTTCTGTATTGGGAGTAGCCTCGGCTTTAATTCCGTTGCTTGGAAAAGAAAAATCAGAAGGAGTAAATACTGCCGACTGGGCATATTGGATATCCATATTATGGACTTTAGGTAAATTCCCTACACTTCCAGCAATAGCTACGTAACACTCATTTTCAATTGCCCTGGCTTGTGCACAATTTCTCACGCGGGTATATCCATTTTGCGTATCAGTCATAAAAGGTACAAAAAGAATTTGCATACCTTCCTCCGCAAGAAGTCGGGGCAATTCTGGAAATTCAACATCATAACAGATCAAAATACCAATTTTCCCGCAGTCGGTATCATAAGTTGCAATTTCATCACCACCAACCATTCCCCAATCACCTTTTTCGGCTGGTGTTAAATGAATTTTCTTATACATTTCATAGGAACCATCTCGCCTGCAGAGAAAACCTACATTTTGTAAAACGCCATTTTCTAGGTAAGGCATGCTTCCGGTAATAATATTGATGTTATAGCTGATGGCATACTCTATAAATTTATCTCTCAAAGGGATGGTACTTTTAGAGATTTCCCGTATGGCATCGGCAGCCCCTAAATGATTATAGGCTGTCATTAAAGGTGCATTAAAAAGTTCGGGAAATAAGACAAAGTCACTTTGGTAATCGCTCACCACATCCACAAAAAATTCAATTTGCTCGCATAAAGACTCAATATTTGGAAAAGGCCTCATCTGCCATTGCACCAGGCCTAACCGGATAATTGACTTTTTAGAATTGATATGCGCTGCTTCTTCGTTGTAATAAATATTATTCCATTCCAATAAGGAAGCATATTCTAATGACTGTGTATCTCCGGGTAAATAACCTTTTAATATTTTCCTGACGTGGAAATCATTAGCCAATTGAAAAGATAAAGTAGGATCATGAATCTCTTTTCCTTTTACCTTTTCCAGGTATGCTTTGGGAGAAAGCTGATTGGCATAATCTTTATATTTTGGAATTCGGCCTCCGGCGATAATGGCCCTTAGATTATATCTTTCACAAATTTCTTTCCTCGCATCATACAACCTTCTTCCAATACGCATCCCCCGGTAATCGGGGTGCACAAAAAAATCAATTCCATAAAGGACATCTCCTTTTTTGTTATGAGTAGAAAAAGTATAATTACCGGTTATCTGGGCATAGGTATGGCTATCTCCAAATTTTTTATAATCTACAATTAATGATAAAGCGCAACCTGCAATATTGCCGTTTACTAATATACAGATCTGCCCTTCAGGAAATAGCTCTATCAGCTTAGTAATATGAGATTCATCCCAAAAAGACGCACCTTCCCACTCAGAATAAGCTTCTATCATAGAAGATTTTAAGCCTAAATAATCGTCTTTTGTGAGTGTACGTAACTCTATTATTAAATCTTCTCCTTTTGTATCTTTTTCCATGATTTGGTGGTTATATCTAACTTATAGATATACTTTTTATGAAATGTAAATCTAATCATTTAATCTCCCGATTTCGATGAACAACAAATAATGAATCGCTGAAAGTAATACAACAAACTCGTTTTCAGTAAGTTTAATAAAGATAATAGTATACCGGATTTTTATAAAAGAGCATAACATTCATGCTTAATTTCTTATTTTGCAATTATGAAAATAGCTACCTATAATGTAAATGGTGTAAACGGGCGTCTTCCGGTTTTACTTCGCTGGCTAAAAGAGACAGCACCTGATGTAGTGTGTTTGCAGGAATTAAAAGCTCCACAGGAAAAATTTCCAGAACAGGCCATCCTCGATGCCGGTTACCACGCAGTTTGGCATGGGCAAAAAAGCTGGAATGGTGTTGCGATTTTATCACGGTACGGAGAAATTAAAGAAACTAAACGCGGTTTAGAAGGCGATCCGGAAGATGAACAAAGCCGTTATATAGAAGCTTTCATAAATGGCATATTAATTTGCTGCCTGTACCTGCCGAATGGGAATCCTGCTCCAGGGCCCAAATTTGATTATAAACTCAAATGGTTTAATCGTCTTAGTTTACATGCTCAACAGCTATTAAAATACGACATGCCTATAGTTATCACGGGAGATTTTAATGTAATGCCCACCGAAATGGATGTGTATAAACCAGAACGTTGGGTGGACGATGCTTTATTCAGACCTGAGGTTAGAGCAGCATTTCATGAGCTTATAAACCAGGGCTGGACGGATGCTATTCGCAAATTATATCCAACGGAAAAAATCTATACTTTTTATGATTATTTTAGGAATGCTTATGGTAGGGATGCGGGCTTGAGAATAGACCACTTTTTATTGAATCCTCAATTAGACTCCTTGCTTCTTAGTGGTGGTGTAGACCGACATGTACGTGGCTGGGAGAAAACCAGCGACCATTGCCCGGTATGGATAACCTTAAAAGAACAGAAATAATTAATTATCGAAAGAATTAGCGGCAGGTATGGTAAAGAAAAAAGTAGAACCTGATCCGCTTTCGCTTTCCACCCATATTCTTCCTCCATGGTCGCTAATGATCTTGGAGGCAATATATAATCCCATTCCTAAACCGGAATGCGTAGTCAAAATATCTTTATCACGATAAAATTTATTAAAGATAGATTTCACACTTTCCTCAGACATTCCTATTCCCTGATCTTTAATGGCTATCTTAACAAAACTCTCTTCTTCTTGCAATGCTTCAATACTAATAAGGGTGTTTTTTCCTGAGTATTTTGCTGCATTCCCTATTATATTAGAAAACACCTGCTCCATTCGTAACCTGTCTATTTTCACACTTACCTCTTCAGGCAAATTGATAAGGACTTCATGATTTGGCAATATATTCTTCATAACAGACACCATTTCCTGGATAAAAGGATTTAAAGCTGTTTCCTCGAGAGCGTAAACCATACTGCCATTTTCTATTTTAGAAACATCCAGCAATTGCTGTACTAATGAAACAAGCTTAGTAGTTTGATGATCTATTTTATCTAAAAAATTCTTTATCCGATCGCTGCATTGCCCCTCAGAAGCTTTAACCAATTGGGTATAAGCTTTGATGATGGTGATAGGGGTTTTTAATTCGTGGCTGGCAATAGAAATAAATTCGTTTTTTTTCTCATCAATAATTTTCGAACGCCTAAGCTCTTCTTCCTGTTCACCGGCGATTTTGTGCAAAGACAGGTTTCTTATTTTTATTTCCTCATATGGATTCAAAGGAAGCTCCTGCTGAAAATAGTTGGATAAGATCTGTATTTTAAGAGCATTAAGCTGGAGCGAACGAGGCAGGCCAATTTTAATTTCTATATGGCTCTTTCCGTCTTTTTCATGTATACTAAATTCAGGAACCAATTTTTGGGCGTAGTAAAACCCATCATCTTTACTGTTTAGCTTAACATCACTATCATAACTTATCAGCGCTTTAAGGGAGTAACGGAAGTCTTTTTGCTCGAGTCCAATTTCAAGGTTCCCTCTATCCGTATATTCAATAACCATTCTTACGATTTCAGATACCGCAGTAACAAAGGTAGTTTGTGTTGAAATGGTAAGTCCTAATTTTTCAGCTACTTTTCTGGATCTTTTATGAGCCAGGATCAGGTCCATTTCGTTCTCTAATGATATTTCAACAATCTTTATCATACCTTATTTTATTTTTACTACCACAACAGACATATCATCTGTTTTACGAGCATGATCTTTATAAATTGCGGCAGCTAAAACAGCAGGATCTTTCTTTTGAATCATAGGGTATTTAGCGTGATCCCATCTGGTCTTAATCCCATCAGAGCAAAGCACAACCACATTATATTGTTCTGCAGGATATTCCTGATCATTCATTGTATTAGGAATATTATGTCCTACAATGCCATTATAAGACATTTGATTCCTTGAGGTAACAGGACCTATTAAGCGGACAGCAATATTTCCTATGCCGGATGAGGTCCATACCCGTGTTTGGGAATTATATGCGAGAATATTAATAACAGCGCCCCTTGTTTTCTTTATGTTTGTGTGTACAAACCTTAATGTTTCGGTAGGGCTATAATCTGGAAATATCTTAAAGGCTAATGCTGCTTCATTAATTGCTTTATTTGCTTCGGGGCCATGGCCTAAGCCATCCGCAAGCATGATTTTAATGTACTTATCTGTTCTTTTTATGGAGATTCCATCCCCACTCGTAATTTCACCCGGCTTTGACACTACTATTGGCCTTACTACTATTTTCTCACTTACTTTAAGATCTTTAGGATTATTATAAACCCTGCTGAGTACGATTGTGCCCCAACCTGTAAGTGAGTATAAGTCAAAAACATCAGACATCCGCTGGATACTGCCCAACCCATGCCCCATGGTATTAGAAGTAGAAATGCCATCCTGCATCATCTTTGCGGGATTAGCCATACCGGGTCCGTTATCTATGCTAATGAGTTCGATATAAGCAGTACTGCCCTCACCAAATACACCCATCAGGATCTCTCCATCTATAGCGTATTTAAACAAATTAGATGTCAGCTCGGCAACAATAATATCAAGGGCATTTATTCTTGCCACACTTATTCCAGCATCCTCTGCTCTTTTATGTATTTCTTTTTTCAGTAACGAAAAATAACTTCTGTCATTTGCCGCAAAACTGATATGCGTTGCATCAACCATTTGCCCATTTAATTATTACAACGGTAGTGCCTTCGCCTACTTTGCTTTTAATCTCAAATTCATTCACCAGTCTTTTAGTCCCCGGTAATCCTAAACCTAAACTTTTACCGGTAGAAAAACCATCTTTCATCGCCAATGACAAATCAGCGATACCCGGACCTTTATCAGAAAAAGTAATACGTACACCATTATCCCGTCCACGCGAAACCACTTCAATAATCCCCTCACCTCCATTTGCGTATCGCAGCATATTCCTTAATATTTCGCTGGTAGCGGTAATTAACCTGGTTTGGTTAACGAGACCCATCTTTATCTTTACAGCAACCTCTTTAACGCGGTTTCTGAAAAGTACAACATCTTGCTCTTTTACTACCTGAACTTTGTCTTTACTCAGAGATAGAATCATCTTCTTCTTCCATTTCTTCGTCCGGATCTTCATCTATCATGGACTTGAGCAAGTACATTCCTTTTTCAACATCCAGCGCAGTGTGAACTCCCTTTAACGGTAAACCAAGCTCTATCAAAGTAATAGCTACAGCTGGTTGCATGCCTACTACTACTGTTTCAGCATCTAAAATTTTAGACATACTTGCTATATTTCCAATGATCCGACCCATAAAAGAATCAACAATGGAAACAGCAGAAATATCTATTAGTACCCCTTTTGCCATGGTTTTATTAACCATTTGTACCAAATCAGCCTCAAGATTAAGTGCTAACCTGTCGTACAGATCTACCTGAATGGTAACCAGCAAAAAGTTCCCCATCCTCAGAATAGGAATTTTATCCATTATATTAAATTAGTGTTTTTTACAACTGTTTTTTTTACTTCCAGCTTCATAGATTTGAAAGCATAGGCTAATGCACTGGCAAGGGTAGCTTTAGTAATGATATTAGAAAGATCTATCCCAAGGTGTACAACAGTTTGTGCTATTTCTGGTCTAATACCACTAATAATACATTCTGCACCCATTAAACGAGTAGCGCTTACGGTTTTTATAAGATGTTGAGCGACAAGAGAGTCTACCGCAGGCACACCAGAAATATCAAGGATTGCAATGCTTGAACCTGTATCTACAATTTCCTGTAAAAGGTTTTCCATCACAATCTGGGTACGGGCACTGTCTAAGGTACCAATGATAGGCAAGGCTAAAATACCATCCCAAACACGAATCACAGGTGTTGAGATTTCAGAAATCTCGTCGGTTTGCCTGATGATTACTTCTTCTCTTCCTTTTATAAACGTTTCGAAGGTTACAATACTTAGATGATCCATTAAGCGGTTGATCTTCAAGCTTTCTTCGAAAAGAGTCTTCACATCATCTTTGGTTTCTTCCTGTAAAACAGTAAGCAAAGCTTCTTTTAAAGTGAACACGAAATTCCCTGTCTCACGCGGACTAAAGCCCTGACGAGCCCTGGTGATAGAAATACCACCTAAAATTTCAATTACTGAATCCCATTTATCAGAATTAAGATCATTAAAACTTTCTGCTTTTAAGTTACTAACTAAAGCATTGATTAACTCCTCTGACTGGCTTCTTAATTCGTCATTGCTTATCAGGTCTTCACGAAGGCCTTCATCAGCAAGTTGGTTTTTCATCCAGTATTCAAGAATATTTTTTTTCTTTTTTTGTAGCAATTGCTGTGTATTTAGTGACATGTTTAAATGATAAAACCAATAAATCAATATGTTAAAATCAATCTTGCTTAAAGCATTATAATTATCGCTAAAGCTAGAAAAAAATCTGGCTCTATCTTAAAGAAATAATCAAATAATACAGTAATACTTGTTAAAGAGTTAAAATCGAACAATTAAGTGGCTAATAAAAATCATAACACCTTAAACCGTTAAATTTATTATAAGAATCGCTATTGCGGAAATACTTTTCGTAGCTTATACTAGCTTCTGTGGTACCGCTGGTATTTGTATAATTAATTTTTGAAAGTGTGGCATCATGGCTCATCCCTACTCGTATTTTTTCTCCCCTTTGTTTGCCCGTAAAAACATCAAAAATACAAGATACCACTACTGCATCAGGGCTGGTTTGCCCGGCACCGCGATACCAAACGCCGGCATTTACGCTCCTGTATTTAATTTGTGCTCCTGCACTTATAGAGTTAAAGCCTCCTTGCCTGTAATACACTATAGAAGGTATTAAAAAGGCTGCATCAGACTGAATATATTGATAAATGCTGCTTAACGGAATGCGCCAGCTGGCATGCGCTGATAAACGCATTGGAAGTTTGGCTTGTGTACCTGTAAATGATTCATCGGGTTTATTAATGTGATGAACAGCGGCACCAAACATAATGTTGCGGTAAACAAGATTTGCTCCACCAGCAGCATCGAAGTAATATACTGTAGAAATATCAGTAAGCTCTGCTGAAGAAGTGCTTCCAGGAATAACACCCAGTCTCATATCAATCTGGTCAGAAAAAACAAGGTTATTCCAATCTACCCTCCGATTAGTGATTCCCGTCTGAACTCCAAAAGAAGCCACAAAATCATCTCCTCCCACACTATAAGCATAGGTACCAGAAATGTTGTTTTTTACCAAATTAGCCGTTCCCTCACTGCTCCGCGTAAATAATAAACCAAACCCGCCGCCAAATTGAGGAATGTTTACATCTAAAGAAGTACTTAAATAAGATAAGTCTCCAGCTAAGCCAGTCCACTGGTTACGATAAATGGTATTTACTCTTAAATCCCCTTCAAACTGGCCGGTTAGGGCAGGATTAAAATACACCGGCACACTAAAAAACTGAGAATAAATATGATCCTGAGTTTTTCCTGTTTGAGTTACCAACAGGCTAATTCCTAGTATAACGATATATCTTAGTACCTTTTTCATAACCTATCTTATTAAGTTTAAGATTCCTGTAGTTTTAGGCGCAGCCCCGTTATAACTCATTCCTTTCCACGATTGGCCATTGTTAAAAATTGCTTCCATTCGCCAGAAATATACACCCTGAGGCAATACAGACCCTTTATAATTGCCATCCCATCCTTCGGCTGGCATATTATCTATCAACTCCGTAGTTTCCCATAGCGTTTCGCCCCATTTATTAAATATAGAGAGCTTATAAGAAGCTATCCCGAAACCTTTTGCTTTAAATTCGCGTAGCTCGGGATTATTGCTGGTAGGAATAAATGAATTTGGAATAAACAGCTCGCCACTCTCTGCCAACACGCGTACAGACTGTACTGATGTTGATTGGCAATTACTATAATTGGTAGCCCTAAGTTTTACTTCGTAATTACCTTCCCGGGTATAGGTATGTATAGGATTTGCTTCCTGTGAAGTATTTCCATCGCCAAAGTCCCAGAAATAAAATACTCCATCGCTTGTGGTATTGGTAAATTGTATCGGGACATTTACGTTTGTTATTGACGGCGCCGTAAAGCCAGGTTGTGGTTGTGCCAACACAATCACCTGTTCGCTGGTAGAAATGGTAGAGCAATTGTTACTTGCTGTAAGAGTGATGGTGTATAAACCCGGAGAGGTGTAGGTATGGGTAATCAACTCGGGTGCAGAAAGTGTAACAAGCGATTTGCCGTCTCCAAAATCATAATGATAGGTGGTACCACCGGTACTGTTATTATAAATAGGAACAGAAAAAGGCACACATCCAATCTGATCGGTACTGTTGATTACCAGTTCTGCCACTACAGTAGCAGGGGTAACGCGAATGGTGTGCTGACTGCTATGCTGGCCACAATCATTCGTGGCTGTCATGGTGACTGTATATGTAGCGCCATCTTCACCTGATGTGAAGACGTGGTTGACGCTGCTTAGGTCTGTCTTAACCAAAAGCGGGGAACCATCTCCAAAATCAAAAGTATAAGTGGTGTTAGCCGTTTGAGGAGAAGTATTACTAAAAGAAACCTGCAGAGGAGAGCAGCCTACTGTTTTATCGGGAGAAAAAACGGAACGAGCCTGCCCTTTAATTAGCACTGTAGAAGTATAGGTTACGCCGGCATTACATGCCGAACTTGCCGTTAAAGTAATGGTATATGTTTTATCAGCCCCTGACGGATCGGGGCTGAAATTTACCGGAGCAGGAGACGCCTCTGAAGAAGTTTGGCCGTTTCCAAAATCCCAAAGAAAGGTGGTATTTACCATTGGTGATGACTGGTTGATAAAGGTGACGGTAGTTGCGCCGCAGCTTTCGGTAATATCCTGCGTAAAACGACTAACCAAAGAATTTTGAGTACCAAAATCATGACTCATCTCTGCCTCTTTACAACCAAATGCACTACTTACCACCAGCCTGATGGTTACAGTCTCATCGGGATTATTAATAGTATAACCAGGAAAGTTTATTCCAGTACCGATAGCTGTATTATTTGCATACCAAGTATATATCGCATTCCTATCGGAGTATGCTATAGTTCTGATGTTAGCCGCATCCAGGCGAAAAGGTGCACATCCTTTATCTGCAAGAAAAGTAAACTCTGCCCTGGCATCCGGATTTACCATAACACTAACGACATTACTATTATTCTGAATACTGCCCGGGCATGCAAAACTATTTACCACCCTGCGGAAACTGGTGGTTTGCGTTAGTGCGGGTGGCGAATAATTTTCTTCCTGTGCACCTGTAATATCTGCCCAGGTAGTACCGCCATCTATACTCATTTGCCATTGGTAGGTATAAGGGCCATCACCACCAGCCGGTATATTACCTGTTAATGATGCAGGTACGGTTCCCGTACAAATGGTTTGGCTGGCACCAATGGTATTTTCTGCTGAGGTTTTTACTGTAATGGTGATGATTTGCGCCTCGCCCAAACAACCATTTGCAGATACCGGCCTGATGGTATAAGTAACAGTACCCACGGCGGCAGAGCGGTTGATCAGGACATCGTTGATCTGGTTAACTGCCGAAGGATTTTGACTTTCTGAAAATCCGGTAATTAATGGATCCGAAGCTACTGCTGTCCAGGTAAATTTTGTACCTGTTAGGTTAGAGGTTAGTGTAATGGCAGCAGTTTGGCCACTACAAATGTTGTTATTGGCTGCCTGCACTGTAAGAACCGGATTTGGTGTTACACTTACAAGCAAATCGAATGGTTCTCCTTCGCATCCTTCAAAAGAAGGGGTGATGCGATATACCACTTCTGCGTTGGCAGTGGTACTGGTATTAATTAACTGATCATTTATTCGGTTACCCGAGCCATTATTAGCCCCGGTAGCATTAACCGCACTAACAACTTGCCAGCTAAATGAGCTGCCTGCTACTGTAGCTTCAGGTACATAATCAACTGTAGTACCTGTACAAATAGATTTGCTTGCAGCACTGCTGATGGTATTGGCATCAATAATGGTAATGGTAGCAAAGCCTTCTACTATATTACATGGAGCTGCCAACGAAGTGGTCGCCCGCAGGATTAGATCTACCTTCCCCGCCTGTCTTTCTGCTGCAGAGGGAGTGTAAACAGCATCCAATGCATTGCGATTTGGAGAGAATGTACCTGTTCCGCCAATCCATTCTCTATTTAACACATTCCCCCTAATTGTTCCATTTAATGTAACCTCTCCCCTATAACATAGCGGACCGTAAGTACCTGCGTTAACAATTGGTGCAGGCTCGAAAGTAAGTGTTTGCGAGGCCGTAGCTGTCCCGCAGTTATTTTTATGAGTTACCGTAATTGTATACGTAGTATAATCTGTAAAATCGATAACAGGGAATTTTGAATTGGGGCCTGTTTCACCAATAAAACTAAAAGCGCCGCCACTAACTGTCCAGGTATAGGTATCACTTAAAGTTTCAGAAGTACCTGTAAAATCTGTACGTGTTGGCCCGGCGGTGGTATTATTAAAGTTATAAGACGAGAGGTTACATAAAGTAACGGCAGGAGAAAGTGTTGCCGTAGGGACGCTGTTTACAATAATTGTTTGCTCGTTGCTAAGCACCGTACTGCATGCGGAAGAAATAATGGCCAGTTGTATTTTATATATCCCTGGTTGTGTAAAGCGGATTTCGGGTTCGACGCTGGTGGCAGTAGTACCATTGGCAAAATTAAAAGTACCACCACTTATACTCCAGCTATAGGTATTGGTACCGCAGGTATTATCTGTAAAAGAAGTATTTACAGGTTTGATAATGGTATTGGCACATATAGTAGTACCGGTAGTAACTCCATTTAAATTAAAAGAAGGCCTTGGCGGTTCTTGTATACAAATCGTTTTTTCTATAGGTTCTGCCGGACAAGGGGTATTGGTGGTAGACTCGAGCCTAACAACATGTGTACCAGGTGTTGTGAAAGTATATACTAAGGAGTAGCTTTTTGGCCTGTTAATGGCTCCTGGTACTACAACACCATCAACAAACCAGGTGTAGGTAACGGCATTATTGTCGCAGCCTGCAGCATTAGAATTGGGATCCTGTCCGGGTAAAGAAATATTTGTAAAGGTAGCGGGCCTGTTTAGGCAGGCACCAGGATCTGTAAAGTCGTTTTGAGGTTTGTTAATTACTTTAGCAAAGGTTGATACCGGTGTCCCCACATTTCCGCAAAAAGTATTTTGAGAAGATATATTTATACCGAAGGCATTATTTACGGTATTACTGCCTGATGTAATTGTTTTTCCACAGGAGTTTGTAGTGTATAAATGAGAGAGTTTACCATTATTATTCCTGATATCGCAAATGGTAAACTCATCTTGGCTATTGTCTCCCCAGCTTATCCTGTAAATGTTTCCCGGGAAATTATTCTCTATTCCATCCGGACCAGTAACTCCCACATTAAATTCTAATAAGGCGTTTGGCAAACATACCGTGTTGGTACCGGAGGTCCCAAAAGCAGTTATTGCCCGGTTATTGATGATGAGGTACGACCTTGTAGCAATATCACCAGCTGGCGACACTGCTCTTACAAATACTGTATAATGCGCTAATTGTGCGGTAAAAGGCTTTGCAGGATCGTCAAAAATAATCTCTGCAACGACGGTTTTGCTTAATTCGTTAATCACTGTTGCATTTACTACAGAAGATGCGGCAGATTCGTTATTAAAATAAAATGTATAATTGTTAATTCCGGAACAAAAACCAAATACATCCGGAGTGGAAGAATTGATACTCTGAGAACTTATCCGGGCATCTAAGGCTGTACCGGCCCTGATTTCGAACGCGGCCGAACTGTTACTAGTAAATGAAGGCGTATTAGATTTTATTCTTAACCGATAGCCTGTTCCTGTTGGCACTGTAGAAGGGATAGTACCATTTAAAAATGTTGCATAAAAACCTTGATAAGTACCAATTTGCACCTCATTAGCAAAACTCCCGTTCTGATCTGAAAGATGTAAAGTGAAAATATTTCCTGGTCGTATGCAAGTGGTATTAGAGATCGTGAATAAAGCTGAAATAGACGAACCTGGCGTATAGGGGCCGGGTGCTACATTAGTGATGGCCAGTTCCTGTGAAAAAACTGAAGGCATCCCGATAGACAGCATAAAAAACAGAAGGAGTAAAATTCTACTCATAAGCAATCAATTTC
>JAZQRF010000074.1:0-3977 GCA_045629485.1 Pelobium sp.
CCGTTTCATGGAAGCGCATAGCTCGCCCCCATTGATGCCGTTCATCAGGTAATCTAGAATCACCAGGTCGGGTTTGTTCTCCGTTATCAGCTTAAAAATATCCTGTGTATCCGTATAAGCGTGTACCCGGTATCCTGCGTGGGTAAGTACATCAGTCAGCATTTCTAAAATGTACTGATCATCATCAATCAGCAGTACTTTAGGCACCTGCCGTAAAGATAAGTACATTCCTAAAAAGCGGTTTAATAACGCAGCAACTTGGGTGTGTGGTTATGGTTTTCATAAGCGATGTATTGAAATACAAAGCTAGAGAGCAGGATTGATATACGGAAAGTACTTATACCGGTTAATACCGTGTTAAATACGGTAATTAATTAATTATCCCATTAATTAAAGCATAGCGTATCAGTGCAGCAGTGTTTTTCGACCCGGTCTTATCAATTAGATTTTGCCTGTAACCCTCGACCGTCCGTTTACTGATGAACAGCTTATCAGACATCTCGGTATTGGTATGGCCTTCGGCAACCAGCTGTAAGATCTCCAGTTCCCTGATCGAAAATTCTAAATTAGCCTGATTTTCAAAAGCAGGAAGAAAACTCAAACGGTTTAAAAAATCAATAGCCAGCTCAGAACAAATGTATTGCTTGCCAGTGTACACATGCCTGATGCAGAACAGCAGCTCTTCGGCACTCACATTTTTCAGCATATAACCTTTTGCGCCTTCTTTAAAAGCCTGCAAAACATATTTCTCGTTATCCAGCATAGAGAGGATGATCACGCTGATCTCCGGGTAGCGGGCCCGCAATTCTTTGGTCAGGGTAATTCCGTCCATCCCGGGCATGGTGATATCCGCCAGCACAATATCTGCCAGTTTCCCATCTTCCAGTGCCTGCAGTACCTCAGCGCCGTTGGTGGCCTCGGTTACAATTTGTATGTAATCTTCCCTTTCCAGCAAAACCTTAATTCCGTTTCTTACGATATTATGATCCTCCGCTAAGATAATTTTCAACATCCTTTTAAATTTAAGATCTCTCTGTGTCATTCTTTTAGGTACCGCTACTAATTCTGCTCTACAATATCAAACAAAGCTTCTTTAACCGTTCTATATGAATTTTTAATCGCATCCGTCCGTTCTGCTTATAATTGCTGTTGCCTGGCTTTTTTGCCATGGTGGTCGCCTCTCCCAGCGGCGCTACATCTTCTAAACTGCTGCTTATTCTTTCTGCTATCGCAGCTTCCATCCGAACCTCTTCAGGAATTTCCCGGCGTTCCCAAGTCCGTCTCGAAAAAATATCGTTAATAATATAGTCCATTTCTCCAACAGGCACCCGGTAATCTACATCCACATTGTTCAATACCCTATTGGGCATATCCGCAAAAGCGGCTTCCCGCGGTTCCTGTACAATACACAAGCCTCCGCTTTTTTTGATAGCCAGCATGCCCGAGGCCCCATCGTCTAACAAGCCTGTGAGGATGATCCCTGTGGCACAGGAATCATAAGCAGCAGCGGCCGAACGAAACAGCACATCTATAGAAGGCCTCCAGGGGTTTTCTCGGGCCCCGCCCCTGATCAACACCTTCTCTTCGACCAGCATCATGTGATGATCAGCAGGTGCCAGGTATAAGGTATGGTTCTCTATCGGTTCCCCGTCTATTCTAACGCGGCAATGTAAACCTGTATGATTCTGAAGGGTGCGCAGGAGAATCTCGGCCCTCGATTCCCGGGAGAGGTGGATCAGCACAAAAACGGCAACATCCAGTTTTGCTGGTAAGCCATCTAAAAGGTCACACATGGTGGGTATCCCTCCCGCAGAAGCGCCTATGGTAATAACATTTCTTATTTCTGGTCCATCCATGTCAGGTACGCTCGTATCAAGTTAAAGCCATGCTTCGTAAAACCTAGCTACAGAGCTTGCGTTCTAATCCAATAATCATTCCATTCGTTGCAACTACCCCGCCTCTAATGCAGCAAGGGCACCATCTATGTTAAAACTGATACGGATATAGGTTCCAGATTGCGGGGAAGACTGGATATCGAACTTCCCGTTCAGCATAAATACCCGGTTCCTGATTCCTCTTAAACCCGATCCTTTTAAAAACACTTTATCCTTGTTAAAACCCTTCCCGTCGTCCATCACCGAGAGATCAAGCTCGCCGCCTTTTGTACATAAATTAATCTGTACTTTTTTGGCCCGGGCATGTTTGATGGCATTATTGATCAGCTCCTGGATAATTCTGAATACAGGGAGCTGTATATCCTCCGGCAGCTTATTCGCTTTATTGCTTACTTCTGCATGGATATGAAATAAAGGGGGTGCACTTAACCTTTGAGCCAGCTCTCTTACCCCTGCCACAAAACCAAAATCGTTTAAAATAGAGGGGTTCAATTCATAAGAAATAGCCCGGGTCTCCCGCTCCGCCTGGTCTAACAGGAGATTGATTTTTTTGAAAGGCGTGGAAAAAGAAGATGGTTTTTCTATGGCCTGCAGGTTCAGCCTGATCCCGTAGAGATACTGGCATACCCCGTCATGCAGGGCTTCACTAATCTTTTTCCTTTCCTTTTCCTGGGCCCTGAATTCGGCATCCAGCACCAGCCTTTGCTGATTCAACTGGAACTCTCTGGCCTGTAACTGCAGCTTCTTCTTCTCAGTAATATCCATTAAAATACCGGCAAGATGCCGGGTACCCTCCTGTAATTTCACCAAATGGCCTCTTACCGCCACGTATTTAAACGCATCTTTTTCTTCGGAAACCCTAAACTCTATATCAATCTCCTTCTCCCGGTAAATGGCATCGCGGATACTCTGGTTAATGAGCTGTCTGTCTTCTTTACACACCATTTTCAGGAAAGCTTCTTTGGTTCCGTCAAATCCCCCGGGTTTCAGGCCTAAGAGAGAATAGCTAAAGTCGTCCATAAAAAACCTTTTATGCTCTACATCAATTCCCCAGGTTCCAGTTGCAGATGCCGCTAAGGTCATCTCCAAACGTTCCTTGGTCTCCAGCAGCTTATGTGCTGCATTGCGGCTCGCGGTAACATCTGTAAGGGTGATGTAGTATTTGAGATTCTCTTTGTCTTTCGGAGTAATAGCCTTGCCTTCCAGCCTGGTATAGATCAACTGCTCATTGGGAGTTTTAATTTCAAGCCCGCAACTTTGCTTTGCGGGAGAGAGCTGCATCCGGTATAGGAAATGATGAAAAAGCTCCGATTCCTCCGGGTCAAGAAATTCCTGTAATCTTTTGCCAATGATCTGTGGTCTTTTCACCATCAGCATATCCAGGCCGGCCTGGTTGATATCCTCTAAAAGTGCCCGCCGGTTAAGGATCAAATAGCCCACGGGTGCCAGATCAAAAAAGCCAGCGAGTTTCATCCGCTCGGCTTCCAGGCTCTCATAAGAAGCTTTCAACTCCTGGTTCTGCACCTCCAGCTCCAATTGCACCACCCGGACCTCGTTGAGTAGTTCGTTCACCAAATCGCTATCAACCGGGCGTGTTTCTTCTTTAAAAGAAAAGCCTGGTGAGCTTCCCTCTGCCGGTTGACGCAGCCCCGCCATGGCTTTATTTCCTAAATGATTCTTCGTTTCCCTCAATTTGCAGATCTTTAAATGTAACGTGTATAGCATTTAAATTTCCATCTTCCTTAGAAAAAGGGGCAGCGGGCACCTATAAACTCTTGGTTCCTGCTCCCGGGAAATCATTGGTGCACAGAAGCTTCTACAAATTCAGTTCCAACTTTTTAAAGAAACTCATCCAGCTTATTAGTTTTCCATAGCTGATGTAGCAGTTCTTTGATCGACTGGTTCTTTAAGTTCATTTTCCAGAAGATTAAATCCCTTTAAAAATCCTTGTTCACGACGCTTATTTACTCAGTTCGGCCTGCCAATACAGCCCGCTGATAAGATTATCCAGCGTCGGGTAATGGCATAATCCTTAAATTGCGCCATTCGCCGAGCCTGGTTGTCACTTGCAAATCTCTCACG
>JAZQRF010000075.1:0-4477 GCA_045629485.1 Pelobium sp.
ATATGTCTATCACTACTTCCTCATTTTCTAAGAATACCAAAAATAAAGGCAAAGTATCGTTGAAGAAATTTTGCAATTATCATTAAAGTTTACACCTTGGTGTAGCCTATTTTCGAACAAAATATTATTATCAAAAACTCAATATCAAAAATAGTAAAAATGGCTTTGATTAATGGAATGAGTTTTTGATAATCAGCTAAAAGAAAAAGATTGATTAGGCTTGATAGGTAACGATTTAATATATTCAATTGGATTACTTCAAGGGCAATAATCTATTTTTAAAAAATGAGGGAATAATGCGAAACCTATTACCCCTGCCATGGGATTAATTGTTCTACAAATTACAACGTTATTCTTATTTGTCCGTTCAACCACATAAATTGCGTTAGAGCCTACGTAGGGCAAATCAAGATGACTAATGTGGACTTAGACCGAGCTTTAAATAAAATCACAGTTGATTGCCTAACATTAATTGTTCTAATATTACCATGCCTTATTATCTATGGTACTCATGAAGAACATGGCGACTCAAACGCAGGCAGTATGTACGGTCTTTATATTTTTCCAGCAATTCCACTCATTATAATATCATTAGTTGTAGTCGCGATAAGTACATTTTATTTCAAACCTCGAAAAAGGTGGTTAAGTAGTTTGACCCCACTAATTTTTACCGTACCAGCAATTTGGTTAGATAAGAATTGGATTGAAATTCTATTAATAGTTGTATTAATTACGGTAATATATATTGCGTTTAAACCGATGGTAATGAGACTAATTCGCTGAAATTTTATATCTAAGTATGTCGGTATCGTCTGTAACCAAATAACGGTGCTTTCTCTGTCATTACTCACCAATGTTTATTTTACATTTCTTTCCAACCAATTACTAATTGTTTGAAGAGCTATAGGGGAAAAGGTTTCTTCCAATTCATGGTATTCTGAGGGACTGCACTTAACACAATTTTGAAACAGATGATTTAATCCGGATAATTGAACGATATCATACTGCTTTGACTTGCTTTTTGCCAAAGCCGACCTTATCCCTTCTAAATTTGCTCCTGCGTTTACTTGGACATCTTTGTTGCCATTAATTGCTAGTACCATACAATTCAACTTCTGCAAAGTTGATTGAGGATCATAGTTTATAAAATACTTAAGCCAATTTCCTTTCAACGCATTTAATTCATGCTTTACCTGCATATCTACAGCTGTCGAATCCCCACTTTTTAACCTTTTCAGTGTGCCCGGATCGAGGTTATTAAACATACTGTCTGTCTTGAACCTAATGTTTTTAACGGCAGTAGCCTGATCGTTGTTGTTCTTGCCTTCAGTCCAAACCGTATGTAGAAGGAATCCTTTTGCTTTAGCTTCAGCAACTGGCATACCCTCAGAAATGCCCCATGCTTCAGTCTGATGTTGCATTAGGTCAATGGTAGAAATTCCCGGTGCGGCAAGCATGATGATGAATTTAACATCTTTTCTCTCTGATGCTACAATCTGTGCAATCATCCCCCCTTCACTGTGCCCTAACAGACCCATTTTTTGTTTATTTATGCGTTTATGTTTTGCGAGAAAATTGATGCCTGCTTCCACGTCCTTTGCAAAGTCTAATGTGCTTGCCTGTTCGTAATTCCCTGTTGTTTTTCCAATACCTCGATCGTCAACTCGAAGGACTGCAAAACCCATTTTAGTAAGGTGATCAGCAATGA
The DNA here is from genome assembly GCA_045629485.1 of Pelobium sp. GTDB lineage: Bacteria > Bacteroidota > Bacteroidia > Sphingobacteriales > Sphingobacteriaceae > Pseudopedobacter. The sequence continues at coordinate 1,709 of JAZQRF010000075.1, forward strand.
CTGCAAATGGTTTGTGGCCAAATAACGTTTCGTCCCTATCCTGCTGGCCGCTACCTGTTATCAGAATTATTGCCGGATATTTGGCCGGAACGTTCGTCTCGGTTGAAAAGGCTATTTTCGGAAACGTAAGCGTACCACCATATCGAACACTCTGGTCATTGTTTGTAAAGTCGACTTCTTCTAATTCATAAGGATACGGTTTCATTGGCGTTTGCGGCCTTTTTTCCTTGACTACCCAGGCATGTTCACTCGTCTTTTTTAATGCAAGCGGTACGGATCCAAGACCTTGGAACCAAAGTCCATTAAGTTGCTGATAATCTTTATTCAATTGCCCTGTATACCTAATGTTAACGGCTGATAACAGAATAGACACACTATCCTCCTTTACAATGACATCACTGCACTTTAAATTAAAAACATTTTGGCTGGGACTGTCAAAACTTGCTGATAGTTTATCTGAAACATCCTTTGCGACATGAAATACTACCGGAATATGCTTACCCTGAATATCAAGCTCTCCCTCCCAGGTTCCCGTGATGTTTTGTGCTGATGCAGAGCAATTGAAAATGACTGCCATTAAGCAGAAAAAAGACTCTAACAATTTTTTCATGATTTTAATTAAATAAATTGATACCCGGAAAAGGTCTATTGATATGCTTGAATACTGCGTTTGGGATGTTGCTTAGTGATTTTCCAAATCCCTGAGAATTTCCTCAGCTTTATTTAGTGAGCGATTATATTTCTTAAATACCCAGCTCGCAAAATAGTAAAGGAAGGGAAATCCGACTGAATATATATACCAGATTGTAGCAGACTTGAATAAGTCTTTTCCGCTCATTAACTTACCCATCACCGGTAGTATGGCTACGAATAACAATGCACCAAGGCACATGCTTACCTTCTGGACGTTTATAAAATGTATCTTGCGTGTATTATGACCCGATAAAGCCTGCCTGTAATTGTTTGCAGCAATATTAGTGGACTGTATCTTAAAAAGAGCTCCGATGGAGAGCGTCGGAATCAGTATCAGCATCATTACGGAGACTATCCCGCAGATCATCAAATACCATGGCTCAAGTTTATTCATGCCGTTTACAATAAATAACAGTACAGCACAGCAGAAAACAGCTCCGGTAATTTCCGAAATTTTTATTTTCCTAATTTTATCCCTATACCTCATTTCAGTTATTTTAATAATTTTAGAATCTGTTAATTCTTTTTGGTTGCCAATGTTTGCGGACATTTCGCTCCATTGATTTTTTAGTTCTTCAAATTCCATAGCTTGCTTTATTTTAATTTATTTGTGATGTTAGTTTCTGTCTAATTCGGCCTAAACGGGTTCCAATATTTGTATTGGTGAAGCCTGTAATCATGGCAATCTCATCATAACTCTTTCCTTCCAGGTAAAGAAAGATGATCCCCCTTTCGATATCGTTCAGGTTTTTAATTCGGGCAAACAGAATGTCGTGGCGCTCTTGTTCAGATGCATCAATTATTTCTGGTCTATTCAGGAAGGATTCATCCATTGCAACGTGATGGGCTTTTTTTTACCTTTGTCCAAATAGTGGATTCCGGTGTTTAGCGCAACCCGGTACATCCAGGTCGTAATTTTAGATTCATTCCGAAAAGATGGGTAGCTTTTCCATAACTGGTAAACGATGTCCTGATATAGGTCCTGCTCATCCTCAAAACTATTGGAATACATTTTGGCAACCTTGTAAATAAGACCTTGGTTCTCACGAATGACTTCGATAAACCTGCTTTTAGTATCATTCGAATTATAAAACATATCTAATAAGTATAGATGGTAGTACAAAAATCACAGGTAGCTACAGATTTTTTTTAGCCAAACTGAAGGGAGGCCTATGATGTGTTTTATTGATAAAGCTAGAAAGGATAAAAGAGGTCATAATTTTTCAATCATTATTTCGATGTTACAGTATCTAAGGTTGCTGGTAATTTAAAAATAGTGGTAATTCCCAAATCTTTCTCGCTATCGAAAAACGGTGGATATTCTAGATTCCGCTTTACACTTTGTAATTAACAACAGGGTGGCTGCTGCCACACTCTAATTAAAATTGTCTTTAATTCTTTATAAATCTGCCTAGAAGTGCTTTTGTCAACACGAACATAAATAACTGAATAATAAAAACTGGATAAAGATTCTGAGCATCCGCATATCTATATCCAAAACTTATAATTGAAACCGGAAAGGTAATTAGTAAGCCGAAAAGAGACCATTGGCCATAAAACAGGTCTTTAGGATAAACGGAGCAAACACTTAACGTCGCAAGAGCAACATAAACAAATGAAATTTGTGCAGCTTTTTGTTTTTTGCGGAAATAGTTAATCATGACATTGGTAAGCCTATAGGAAGTTGACTAGGTAGATGTTTTGTAAATATATATTCATTAGAAGATAAAAAACAACAACTATCAAAAAAGGGTGGTGGCTGTTGCACAACTCTAATAAATGTACATTTTGCTTTTATAAAAGTGCTGAAATGTTTAAATTAAAGGCATGCAAGGCAGAAAGGATTATACCGAAAAGCTGTTTACCAGCTTTCAGCTATCGAACCGGGTTCCCAAAGAAAACCTGTACCGAAGACTCCGTTAAACGCTTGATATAAGCTTTTTATATAAAGACACAAAGGAACTCTATGGCAAGACCGGGAACCCGTCAATTGACCCGGTAGTCTTTTTCAAGTTGCTGCTGACAGGTTACCTGGAGAATATTACCTCTGACCGAAAGCTGGTAGAGCACTGCTCT
>JAZQRF010000076.1:0-25406 GCA_045629485.1 Pelobium sp.
CAGTGTAACCTTCGTTCATTTCTCCGTATGTTCCGTACTTGCTGCTCATTAAATCATGATCAGACTCGATACCTACAACAACAAAACGATAAGGCAATAACTGAACAAATACTTTCCCGGTTACCGTTTTTTGTGAATTGATAAAGAAAGCCTCAATATCTCTCATAATTGGATCATGAAACTGACCTTCATGCATCCAGTTACCATAGAACATTGCCAATTGGTCTTTCCAGGATAACTGCCATTTGGTTAAAGTATGTTTTTCTAAAGCGTGGTGAGCTTTGATGATCACAACCGGAGCCGCAGCTTCGAAACCAACACGACCTTTAATTCCGATAATAGTATCTCCAACATGAATATCTCTACCTATACCAAATGCACCAGCAATTTCCTGTAAAGCATTGATTGCATCTGTAGGATGATCGTATTTTTTTCCGTTTAAACCAACTAATTCACCTTTTACAAATTCCAGTTCTACTTCTTCAGCTTCTGTTTTAGAAACCTGAGTAGGCCACGCTTCTTCCGGTAAAATTCCTTTAGAAGATAGCGTTTCCTTTCCACCTACTGATGTTCCCCAAATACCTTTATTAATGGAATATTTAGCTTTTTCTGCATTGATATTTACCCCATGCTTATGAAGGTATTCAATCTCAGCTTCGCGGCTTAATTTTAGATCACGAATTGGGGTGATGATTCCAACTTTAGGAATTAAAATATTAAAGATCATATCGAAACGAACCTGGTCGTTTCCTGCACCTGTACTTCCGTGTGCTACAAAATCAGCATCAATTTCTTTGGCATAATTCGCAATTGCTGTTGCCTGAGTCACCCTTTCTGCACTAACAGAAAGTGGATAAGTATTATTTTTTAATACATTACCAAAAACCAGATACTTTAAATAATCATCATAATAACCTTTTACAGCATCAACCGCATGATGGGAAGCAACACCTAAACTATAGGCTCTTTCTTCTATTTCCTTTAGCTCTTCAGCTGAAAAACCACCTGTATTTACAATTACCGAGTGAACTTCTAAGCCTAAATCTTTAGTTAAATAAATACAGCAAAATGAGGTATCTAATCCTCCGCTAAAAGCTAAAACTACTTTCTTCTTCATGTTATAAGTATTGGGATATTAGTATCAAGTATCAGGGTCTTAAGCTTAATACTCTTTAATATTTTGTAAATTAAACTCCTGCAATTACCATTTTTAAGGAGCGAAGCTTGGCTTCAATTCTTTCTAACAAAGTTGCTTTTTTAGTGAGCTTTTTTAATCGCTCAGCTTCTTCAGCTTTCTTCTCCTCCGGATCGTAAAGCATGGCCGTACACATACAGTTTTGCCTGCCTTTAGACATCAAAATATCGTAATTTACGCAACTCTGGCATCCTTTCCAAAAGTTCTCGTCTTGTGTAAGCTGAGAATAGGTAACTGGCTCGTAACCTAATTCGGAATTAATTTTCATCACTGCCAAACCTGTTGTTAGCCCAAATATTTTCGCGTCAGGATATTTTTGACGAGAAAGTTCAAAAATTTTAAACTTAATCGCCTTCGCAAGTCCGGCTTTACGATAAATAGGATTCACAATTAAACCAGAGTTAGCCACAAAACTACCGTGGCTCCATGTTTCTATATAACAGAAACCTGCCCATGTACCATCTTTGTGCAATGCAATCACCGCTTTCCCTTCGAGAATTTTATTTGCAACATATTCGGGAGAGCGTTTTGCAATACCGGTGCCCCGCACTTTGGCAGAAGCTTCCATCTCATCACATATAGTTTCCGCAAAACCAATGTGTTCCAATCCGGCAACGACTATATTAAAATCGTTAATATTCATTTTTAGAAATTGATAAATCCTTCATTTGGGATTTTAATCAGAGAATTAATAAAACTTATTGGTTGATACCTGTTTAAAAAACAGTAAAAGAGGAGACGTTACACCAGCCTTAATTAAGACCTGGTAACATAGATGGGTCTTCGTCTTAGTATACGTAACGAAGTATAAATATCAGAAAGCAACACAAAAAAACCGAATGCATTTACTGCATTTGTTTCTTTGTTAGTATATGTGAATTGTTGTTTCATTTTCATTTATGCATCAAGCGATTAGGCCAGATTTGTTGACGCAAAAGAGCGTATTATTTTTTTTAATTACAATAGCAAAAATCAATTAATGAAAATATAACGTTATAATGGGATTTTTGTTTACAATCCCATTATAATATAAAGAGTTAGACTTTTCTTAATTTAATAATCCTTACCCAATGTAAAACTTTCATAATTGGGTAAACAGGATCAAATTCGTACCATTTCTTAGCGAAATTAGGGCTATTGGGAAACTTATGGTGATTATTCTGAAATAACTCGCCCAACATAAAGAAATCTAATGGGGTTGTGTTTTTAGATTGATCTTTGTTATCGAAGTTAGAATAGCCATATTTATGTCCGCACCAATTCACAATTGCACCATGTAACGGCCCCATTATAAAATGAATAGGAAGCAATAAAAACATCCACCAAGAAGTAGCAAAAGTCACATAAAATGCAATATATCCTAAGCCAAAAGCAATTCTGGAAAAATAAGAAGATGCCATTCTATCCACAGCTTTCCACTCAGGATAGTTCCCTTTGAATTCTTCAGCAGCTTCCATTGTGCCTCTTTCGAAACCTACATACATTCCCCTTGTATTCCACATCATTTGAAAAACATCTTCAAAAAAATGAGGAGAATGAGGATCTTTTTCTGTATCGCTAAAGGCATGGTGCATTCTATGCATAATTGCATAGGCCTTAGGATTTAAATAAGATGCTCCCTGGCTAAACCAGGTAAAAATGTAAAATGCTTTCTCCCAAAATTTATTGAGGGTAAACATTTTATGAGAAGCATATCTGTGTAGGTAAAAAGTTTGTGCAAACAAAGAAAGGAACCAATGGGCAAGAAAAAAAAGAAGAATGTACATTATTTTGGGGTGATCAATTATTCGAATTAAATGTGGCGGCTAATTTACGGCTTAATCTTCTTTTTAGCCTTATTTACTTGAAATTATTTTTGAAGATTAAGTATTACAATATTAATTAACGTAATTTTTTCTCATTTTAGTATAAAGAGAAGAATAGTATTCTTCTTTGTTCTTATCTTTAAGTGCTTTATATACCGCCGACATCTGCCTGTAAACATCAATTTTAAATAACTTATTATTTTCCTCAGACAAAGTTTCAGCCCTTTTTAAATCTTGAATAGCCAGTGTATAGTCATTTATTTTGCTTTTAACTTTGGCCAGCATTAATAATGATTTTATTTTGGGAACCTTAGATTCAAACTCATCAGAAAGCATTAATGCCTGCACAAAAAACCATTTGGCCTGCACCATTTTTTGCTGCTGCAGATAGCTTTTCCCCAACTGGTAGTAACATTCCCACTCTTTTAATTTCCCTTTACGGGAAGCACCCGCTAACATTTGGTTTAAAATTGAAGCTTCCACTTGTTTAGCATTTCCTAAAACCAGGAGCATATTGTTTTTCCAGAAGAGATATTCAAATAACCTATCGCTATCACTTGTTTGATGTATGGAATTTATTGCAATGTCAATGAATTCTTCAGCGGCTATAGTCTCTCCGGAAATAAAATTTATCCAGGAAAGATTTCTGGCTATCACAGCTATATTTTCAGCATCTTCTATAGACCTGTACTGAGTCAAAGCTTCCTCCAACTCTTTATTTGCTATTTGTAAATTTCCATTGTACACGCTAGAAATGGCAAGTATTTGCAATAAATTAGGTAGTGAAACAGAATCGGATGATGAGTAGAAGAAACCCGTCCTGTTGAAACTGTTATGTGGCAAAAAAGCATGTTGATTTCCAGAGATATCACTTAAATATATTTGCAGTGTAAGCGGATCGAAACTGGATTCTATATATTCTTTTGCATTTGAAAGTTGGAGATTTTCAGCAATCAGACTAAAATTAGAGGGTGTTTCGAAAACGCTCTCCACATATTTTTGTTGCACTGAATTCCTGTTAATAAAACAAAAAGCATTTACAGTAATTAGTGTTAAACCAAAAACCGTAAATGCTTTTAAGTATGAGTTGATGAGCATGTTACTTCATTTCATTCAAAAAACTAAAACTCTTTTGGATGCTTACATAAGGATCAATATCAAAATTCTCCTGTTCTACGTAGGCATATTTTAAGCCAGCTAACTTAGCTTCTTTAAAAAAAGCAGAAAAATCAATAGAGCCATTCCCAACCTCGGTATTTAATTCAGGGTTTGTTTTGCTCATATCTTTAATGTGCCACATAGTGAATCTTCCGGGGTGTTTCTTAAAAAGACCAAGCACATCCTGTTTTGCCCTTACAGCCCAATAAAGGTCTATTTCAAAATCTACCAAATCCTTATTTGTATCTTCTAATAAGATATCATAACCGGTTTTGTTTCCAAATTGTTCGAATTCAAAATCGTGATTATGGTAGGCTAGTTTTAAGCCTGCCTTCTTCACTATTTCTCCGGCCCGGTTTAACTTTTTTGCAAAGGCTCTTACCCATGCTTCTGATTTAAATAGCTCTGGATTGATATGAGGAACTACAATGTAGGTTTGTCCCACTATTTTTGCTGCATTTATATAACCATCTAAAATAGTATTATCCTCAGTTTTCTCCCAGCTATTAAAATCTAAATGGGCACTTGGGGATTCTAATTTGTATTTATCGAGCAGAGCTTTAAACTCTGTTGGTTTTAAACCCCAATAACCATTTTTTACAGTATAACCATAAGTTTCTACCGTTTGATAGCCAGCTTTGGCTACTTCGCTAATTACATTCTCTACACCTTTCGAAAATTCGTCCCTTAAAGAATATAGCTGGATTCCAATTTTCCTTGGCTTAGCAGCAGCCATGCAACCTAAGCTGGGTATAATCATCAATCCTGCAGCAGCTAAAGCAGTTTGTTTTAAAAATATTCTTCTGTTATTTTCCATATTTTCTTTTAAACGTCACAAATCTTCACTGCTTCTCTTAATGAAGATATTTTATCTTCATTTTTTGGAATAAATTCCTGCGCAACGTATCCTTTAAAACCGGTTTTTACAATGGCTCTCATAATTGCAGGATAATTTAACTCCTGGTTTTCACCAATTTCATTTCTCCCGGGTACGCCGGCTGTATGATAATGTGCAATATAAGGGTGTGAATCCTCGATGGTATGAATTACATCCCCTTCATCAATTTGCATGTGGTAAATATCATACAACAATTTAAAATTTTCGGATCCTACTCTTTTGCAAAGCTCTACGCCCCATGGAGTTTTATCAGCAAAATAATCTTTGTGGTTTATCTTACTATTTAGCAGCTCCATTACCAATACTACTTTATGTTTCTCTGCCAAAGCCATGAGCTTCTTTAATCCTTCAGCACTATTTTTCAACCCGGTCTCATCATCCATTCCCCTTCGGTTTCCACTAAAACAGATGAGATTTTTATATCCTGCTTTGGCAACCAGAGGAATCATTTCTTCGTAATTTTTTAGCAGTTGCTGATGAAATTTTGGCTCTGCAAAGCCATCAACCAAATTGATTTCTGCGCCATTGCACATACTCGAATCTAAATTGAAAGATTTTAAAACGTCCCACTCTTTTGGCCCCACCAGGTCGATGGCTTTTATGCCAATCTCATTTGCTGTTTTACAAAGCTCTTCTAACCCTAAAAAATTATACGTCCATTTACAAACAGCGTGATTTATATTGCCTTTAAGTTTTATATTTTCTTTCATATCAAAAGACGAAAGTACACCACCCGCACCTACAAGGGCAGCGCCGCCAAGTACAGTTTTTATTACTTCTCTTCTATTCTGTTTCATAAGGAACTTATTAATTCAGATGGTTATAGCTTTCTTTTCTTTAAAAAAGAAAGTAAAAATTAATAATACTGCTGCTGCAATACCGGCGGGAATTAACCAAATCATATTCCAGTTGTAAAGATTTTCCTCGATTTTATAATTATCGGTAATGATGCCTGCAACCCAAAACCCTATCAACATTCCTACTCCGTAGGTTGCCAAAGTAATTAAGCCTTGTGCTGCACTCTTATGTTTTTCACCTGCCCTGGCATTGGTATAAATTTGTCCGGAAACGAAGAAGAAATCATAGCAAATTCCGTGAAGAGCTATCCCTAATATTAACATCCAGGAAGATGAACCTGCATCGCCATACGCAAATAGAGCATAACGTAAAACCCAGGCCAACATCCCGGCCATTAAAGTTTTCTTAAATCCAAATTTTTTGAAGAATACTGGTAACAATAACAAAAATAAAGCTTCGGAAATCTGGCCCAGCGTCATCTTTCCTGTTGGATTTTCTAAGCCTACATTTGTTAAAAATGGGTTTGCATTTTGATAGTAAAATGCAAGAGGAATACATATTAGGATTGACGAAATAAAGAATACCAGGAAATCTCTGTTCTTTAAAAGTTTAAGTGCCTCGAGGCCTAAAATATCAGACATCGTAACCTTTTCATCTTTTCCTACTTTCGGAGGAGTCTTAGGTAAAATAAAACTAAAAATTCCCAATACGGCAGAAGCAATGCAGGCCATTAAAAAAGTATTTCTTAGTAATCCCTGAGAAATACCTTCGGCAGAATCCCAATGAAAAAAATAACTGATCATTAAACCAGCAGTAATCCAGCCAATAGTACCCCAAACCCTGATATTAGAGAATTCTTTTTCAGGATCTTTCATCTGGTTAAAAGAAACAGAATTTACCAACGCCAGTGTTGGCATATACATAATCATGTAACCCAAAACATAGGGGTAAAATCCATTAAAATCAACTGAGTTAAACATTTGATACATTAATAGAGCACCTATTAAATGTAAAATCCCAAGAATTTTTTCAGCATTAAAATATCTATCGGCTATTAAGCCAATAATAAAGGGAGCAATGATAGCTCCAAAAGATTGTGTGGAGAATGCTGCTCCTGTTTGTGCGCCTGTTGCATTAAGGTTACTCCCTAAAAAAGTTCCTAAAGTAACAAACCATGCTCCCCAAATAAAAAATTCGAGGAACATCATGAATGATAGTTTAAAGCGGTTTAAGTTGGTCATTATAATTTTTTGGATTAGATTAAATTCTGGATTTCTAAAATCTTAATCATTACTTAGAAAGTTTATTATCTACTGATGAATTCTTATAATTTCTTGATCATGATATTCCGGAACCATACCTCATCTCCATGGTCTTGCAGCGCAATTTTACCTGAGCGGAATTTTGCAAAATCGGGCATTGATTTAAATTTGCTTTTTGCAACCATTTCGTCCCAGTTATTATCCCACATGGTTGTAGAAACTACTTTTTCTCCATTGAGGTAAAATTCCAGTTTAGCATTATTCACTATTATTTCTGCTTTGTTCCATTCGCCCAAAGGCTTAACCGTCTCTTTCTTTGACGGGATCAGGTCGTAAAGATCTCCAGCCCGATGTTTATGAATTTTACCATCCGCATGGCCGTCATTATCCAAAATCTGCATTTCAGGCCCGGTTAAATAAGATTGTCTATACTTTGTGACATCATCATTTACTAAAAAAATGACCCCACTATTTCCATTCTTAGAAATCTTCCATTCCAGTTTAAGATGAAAATTTTCAAAAGCCTCGTTGGTTGTTAGGTCTCCTCTTTGAGAAGCCTCTACGCCTTTAGGATTAAACTGTAAAATCCCATTTTCTACACTCCATGCTTTACCGGTATAATTTTTCCCGTAAGTATGCCAACCGGAAAGATTGTTATCGGCCAGTAAATTCTTCCAACCCTTATCAGATTGTTTTTGTTGTTGTGCTTTGCATGATAACATGGAACACAAGATAAATAAAGCTAAAATAGATTTCATCATGATTATTTTATAGTTAAGATGTATTTCACCATTTCTTCTGCATCCTGCTGGCTCAGTTGTGGGTGTGGAGTCATCGGGATTTCGCCCCAAACGCCTTGCCCTCCATTAATAATTTTACCAGCCAATAGGGTAATATTTTCTGAAGTCGCTTCGTATTTATTAGCGACGTCCAGATAAGAAGGCCCAATAATTTTGCTCTTATCTGCATGGCAGCTCATACAATCTGATTTAGAAATTAGCTGCTTCCCCGCCGGAACCGCACTTTCTTTTTCCTCTACTTTTGCAGAAGAACCTTCAGTGGATGATTCTGTAGAATTTTGACCACCACAAGCCACCATTAACCCTAAAACCCCTGCTAATCCTAATAATTTAATCTTCATTATTTTATAATTATATTCCTAAAAAACTCCTGTTAAAACTTTCATTTCCGCCAGCTTTCGCAAAATCATCAAATGCTTTCTCTGTGACCCTGATGATGTGATCTTCAATAAATTTAGCGCCTTCTTTTGCGCCATCTTCCGGATGTTTAAGGGCACATTCCCATTCTAAAACTGCCCAGCCATCGAAATCATATTGCGCCATTTTGCTAAATATAGATCTAAAATCTACCTGTCCGTCTCCTAAAGATCTGAAACGACCCGCCCTATCTATCCAATTTTGGTAGCCCCCGTAAACGCCTTGTCTGCCTGTTGGGGTAAACTCCGCATCCTTTACATGAAACATTTTTATACGCTCGTGGTAAATATCTATAAATTCCAGATAATCCATACACTGAATGACGTAGTGCGAAGGGTCGTACAACAAATTGGCCCGTGGATGGTGGTTTACTTTTTCTAAAAATCTTTCGAAACTCACCCCATCATGCAAGTCTTCGCCTGCATGCAGCTCATAACAAAGGTCTATTCCATTTTCCTCAAACACATCCAATATAGGTAGCCATCTTTTTGCAAGTTCATCAAAACCGGTATCAACTATTCCGGCAGGTCTTTGAGGCCATGGGTAAACTAAAGGCCATAATAAGGCTCCGCTAAATGTGACATGAGCTTTTAAGCCTAAATTTTTAGAGGCTTTTGCAGCATACTTTAATTCCTGAATGGCCCATTCTGTTCTTGCCTTTGGATCTTTATGATACTTCTCGGGAGCAAATGCATTAAATAATTCGTTATAAGCAGGATGTACTGCCACTAATTGTCCCTGCAAATGTGTGGATAGCTCTGTTATTTCTAAACCAGCGTCGTTTACTTTGCCTGTTAATTCATCTGCATAGGTTTTACTTTCTGCAGCAAGTTTTAGATCTATAAACCTGGCATCCAGAGTGGGCAGCTGCAAACCTTTAAAACCCAACTCTTTTGCCCATTTACAAATACTTTCCAGGCTATTAAAAGGGTGTTCTTCGGCTATAAACTGTGCGATAAATAACGCTGGTCCTTTTATTGTTTTCATTTTAGATAGATTTATGAGGGAAGATTTGAAATAAAAAGAAATCCAAGCTAAGCAACCTCATTTTTTTGAATTTTAAAATCAATCCATTTCTGATCAGACTTACCTGATTCGATAACGGTTTCTATAAAGGCCATCCCCCTGATACCTTCTTCTATGCCGGGATAATCCAGAGATTCTTTCTCAGGAACTTTTCCTGATAACTCTGCTTTAATACATAATGCAAAATTGCGGTATAGGTTTGCAAAAGCTTCTAAATAACCTTCGGGATGACCTGACGGTGTACGAGTATTGTGTGTTGCAAAAGAACTTAAATACGGCGCTCCTGTTCTATAAATTTGAGCGGGGGCATCAAGCCATTTTAAAACTAATGAATTTGCATCCTCCTGGTGCCATTCCAAACCACCCTTCTCGCCATAAACCCTAATTTTCACCTTATTTTCTTCTCCGGCAGCAATTTGCGTAGCCATCAACACTCCGCTTACCTCATTTCCAAATTTTAATAACACCGCACCATCGTCATCTAATTTGCGATGGGGTACCACAATATTAATATCAGCACAAAGTTTTGTTACCGCTAAGCCGCTAATGTATTCGGCAAGGTTAAAAGCATGAGTCCCAATATCGCCCATTGCCCCTGCGATGCCACTTTTAGAAGGGTCTGTACGCCAAACTGCTTGTTGGTCTTCCAAAGCATTACTTAACCAGCCTTGAGGATATTCTACATATATTTTCCTGATTTTCCCTAATTTACCCGATGCCACTACTTGCTTAGCTTCTTTTACCATTGGATAGCCGGTATAGGTATGGGTAAGTAAAAGTTTTTTTCCTGTTTTTTCCTGTACTTCTTTTAGTTCTTTAGCCTCTGTTAAAGTTAGAGTCATCGGCTTATCTAATATGACATGGAAGCCTTCTTCCATGGCCATTTTTGCCGGTTCGAAATGAAGATGATTAGGTGTCACAATACTAATCACCTGCACTCTTTCCTGTTCTGGTAAAGCCTTTTCTTTAATGATCATATCCTGAAAAGAAGGATAAATCCTACCTTCGGAAAGACCCAGTTCCTTACCCGTTTGTAAAGATTTTTCTAAAGAACTGCTAAAAGCTCCGCAAACAATTTCGTATTCGTTGTCTATTCTGGATGCAATTCGGTGTACTGCACCAATAAAAGCATTGGGGCCTCCACCAATCATTCCCAGTTTTATCTTACTATTCATTTAATATTATGGATTTAAATATACCGGATCACCTTTTTTATAATCTATACAGGCATCCCATCGTCCCGGAGTTTCGACATAAGTAAGCTGTTTTGAACCCCCTTCTTCTGATGTAAAATAACCTAACATGGTTAGCTCTTTCATCAGTTTAAAATAATGGGGTAAATCGCCATTTTTACTACTGTCATAATTCTTTTGCTCCTTATCCACCTCCATTAATAAGGCTTTACGCTGATCTTTATCTAAATCAATAAAATTAAGATTGTATTTTTTATTTGCCAGTTGGTCGATTGTCTTTAAGCCATCCAGAAACACTTTCTGTTCTTCTGGTTTATAACAATCATGAATCATTACTGCCATGAAAGCTCCTGTTTTTGCTGCTTTAGCACCAGGAGTATTTGTTTCGGGGATAATGGTTTCTGCTATTTCATCCATTAAAGCTACATCTTTTACATTAAACAACTCGTTCACCTTTTCGGGTGAAGAGCTGCAGCCTGTTAAGAATATTTCACTTCCTATTATTGTTCCGCCAAGTAGTAATCCAACGGCAGACAAGGCTTCTCTCCTGTTCATGATTCAATTATTTAAACTCCTAATTTCCATCCAGCTCTGTATTCTCTTTTCACAAACTGGTTAACCTCATCAAAATTTGTAACTTTCATATTCCGGTTATCCCATAGTAACTTAATATTTCTACCCGGGAACGATGCTTTACCTTCTTTTAGCACCTGCACATCGTGGGCTCTTATTGCAAGGTTAGCCATTAACAATGCTTCCGTTAAAGGCGCTGCCTTCTCAAACGGTGAACTCATTTGCATCTTACCGTAGCCGGCAATACACCCTTCTACCCACTGGGCATAATGGCCCATCACTCCTCCTGGTACACGGGGCAATTCCTGCTGAATGTTTATTTCCTGATTTCTGGAAAGCGGTAAAAGACGGGCGTTGTTATTATAGGTATCGGCCATCATTTTTCCTTTGGTGCCAATAAATAACATCCCGTTACCATTATCCCCAAACATTTCATCCGGACCTAGTTCATCCGGACGTTCAGGCTGAATACCGCCATCCATCCAGTGCAACTTTACCTTAGATTTGTTTTTAGCTGTTTCCGGAAATTCAAGTATTACGTGACTTGATGGAGGGCAGCTATCCGGGAAATATCCTTTTTTAAATTCATCTACATAAACAGTTCCTACACTGGCCTGTACAGAAGAGATATGCCCAAGATCTAAGACAGAAAACGGCCCTTCAATAAGATGACAGCCCATATCTCCCAGAGCTCCTGTTCCATAATCCCACCAGCCTCGCCAGTTAAAAGGCACCAGCTTATCAACATAGTTTTTTTGAGGAGCAGTACCTAACCAAAGATCCCAGTTGAGCTCTTTTGGTATTTCGGCAGCTTTATCTGACCATGGAATTCCCTGAGGCCATACCGGGCGATTGGTCCAGCAATATACCGTATGCACATCACCAATTACTCCGGCGTTAAACCATTCGGTCATTTTCCTGACACCATCTCCTGAAGCGCCCTGGTTTCCCATCTGGGTGACTACTTTATACTTTTTTGCTGCATCATGTAAAACTCTTGCCTCATATATATCATGAGTTAGCGGTTTTTCTACATAAACATGCTTTTTTAACTGCATTGCCCCTAATGCCGCGACAGCATGGTTGTGGTCTGGTGTAGATACACAAACTGCGTCAAATTTTTTCGAATGCTTGTCATAAAGCTCTCTCCAGTCTTGTACATATTTCGCTTTCGGGTGATCTTGCCTGGATTTTAACGACCTTCTATCATCAACATCACATAAAAATGCTATGGTAGCCTTTCCCGAGTCATAGAAATTTTTTAAATTACTATAGCCTTTTCCTCCTGCGCCAATACCTGCTATATATAATTTATCACTAGGAGCAAGAAAACCACTCCCTCCTAAAACGTGTCGTGGTACAATCGTAAATGCCGAAGCTGCAATCGCTGCTGATTTAATAAAACTTCTTCTAGAAGAGGCGGCAGTATTTGTTTTTTCTTTGTCTTCCATTCTAAATTGAAAAATAAATTGTTTGAATTAGATTAAAGATTCATTTTCTTCAGTTCAGAAACAGCATGGTCTACTGCCCTCGCTGTAAAGGCCATATAGGTTAAAGATGGGTTAACACAGTTACCGGAAGTCATGAATGAGCCATCTGTTACATATACATTTTTAGCATCCCAAACCTGGTTATGTTTGTTTAAAACAGATGTTTTAGGATCATGCCCCATACGGGCTGTACCCATCTCATGGATTCCCTGTCCAAAGCCATAATCAGAATCGTTAATAGTTACGTTTTTAATTCCAGCCCTTTCCAGCATTTCTTTTGCATCTTCTCCCATATCTTTACGCATGTTGATCTCATTTTGCTTGATTTCTGCGTCGATGGCTAATACCGGAAGCCCCCATTTATCTTTCACTTTTTTATCCAGGTAGGCTTTATTTTCGTGGTAGGGAAGAATTTCTCCAAACGCTCCCAAACCAACAGACCATTTGCCAGGCTCTGATAATGCCTCTTTAAGCTCTGTACCGATATTTAATTCGGCAACATTTCTACTCCAGCTCTCCCTGCTTGCACCGCCCTGGTAACCAAACCCTCTGATATAATCCCTTTTTTCTCCATTAAGATTTCTAAAGCGAGGAATATAGATCCCTCCGGGCCTTCTGCCGTAATAGTATTTATCTTCATACCCTTCTGCAATGCCCGATGCACCTATTCTAAAGTGGTGATCCATTAAGTTGTGTCCCAGCTCGCCGCTACTACTTCCAAGACCTCCTTCCCAAACATCTGTTGCAGAGTTTTGTAATACCCAGGTTGAATTAAGGGTTGAGGCACAAAGAAAAATCACTTTTGCTTTGAACTCGTAAGTTTTGTTGGTTTGCGAATCCAAAACCTCTACACCCGTGGCTTTTTGAGTATCCTTATCGTAAAGTATTTTGGTAACTATTGAAAAAGGTCTTAAAGTGAGGTTTCCAGTTGCAACTGCGGCTGGCAATGTAGAAGACTGGGTACTAAAATAGCCTCCGAAAGGACATCCCAAAGCACATTTATTACGATACTGGCAGGTACTTCTTCCCGGTATGGGCACTGTTGTGTGTGCTATCCGGGCATGAATCATATGTCTTTGATTATTATATACTTTCTTTAGTGTTGCTGCAACATCCTTTTCTACGCAATTCATTTCCATCGCAGGCAAAAATTCGCTGTCAGGCAAATGCAGCAGCCCTTCTTTAGAGCCACATATCCCGGCAAATTTCTCTACATGGCTATACCATGGCGCTATTTCTTTATAACGAACGGGCCAATCTATGGCAATGCCATCTTTGGCGTTAGCTTCAAAATCCATCTCGCTCCATCGATAGGTTTGGCGGCCCCACATCAACGAGCGGCCACCAACCTGGTACCCACGATACCAATCAAAACGTTTAACCTCGACATAGGGAGATTCTTTTTCGTTTACCCAGAAGTCTGGATTTTTTTCATTTAAAGGGTAGTCTCTTTGCAAAACGGGGTAAGCTTCCACCAGCTCATTAGTTCTTCTGCCTCGGTGAGGAAAATCCCATGGTGCTTTAGTTGCAGCAGTATAGTCTTTGCCGTGTTCTATATTTCGTCCTCGTTCTAACAGAAGGGTTTTCAATCCTTTTTCGGTTAGTTCTTTTGCGGCCCAGCCCCCGGAAATTCCGGAGCCTATTACTATGGCATCATAACTTTGATCAGACATTAGTTTAAATTTAGGAAAGATGAAATTAAAAATAAATTTTCTGAAAACCTATTACCTAAGTGTATTTTTTACAATATGCAATTTGATATTTAATATAAAGTGAAACAACATATTACAAAAATGAAATTATACCTATTAAAAAGTCATTTCTCCCATAAATTGCAACCCGCTGCTTTGTGAATAGTGGCCGTCTTTTATATATTCTTATTCAAGCTGCCATCTCTCTTCATATTTATTTCCAAACCGGTCTGTAGCTTGTACGCGGATATTCTTTATTTCTGGACCGATATGCGCCATAAACATATGCTCTGTTCTTTTAGGCTCTGCAAAAACGCGTGGCTTTGGCAACTGATTTCCTTTATAGAGCTTAACACTTAAGGGGTCGTAACCTATAGTTTGTTCTAATAGGCCTATATAACTATTATCAGCCCACCACTCTACTTTCCATTGCGGATCCCAGTTCCAAACATTAGCTAATAACCTTTTCTGTGCGGTTAATTCTTCTATATGAAGACTCAGCTGATATTGTTTAGGTTTTCCCATAGACTTATAATACCAGGCCAACTGATTACCTTTTACGTGATAAACGCCATAACCCCTGGGCGTACCATCTCCACAGACAGGCCCTGTCCACCACGCTCCGCAAACTGTACCATGTACATGTTCATAAACATTATCCGCTGGATAATTATTATTATAATGAGTATGCCCAGACATGATGTGAACCTGTCTTCCTTTTAGAATATCATACAATGCAGTGTTATTTTTCACCGCATTGTGTACCGGTATGTGCAAACCAATAACAACTAAATGCTCTTTAGGAACAAAAGCAAGGTCTTTTTCCAGCCATCTTAACTGCTCTTCGGTAATATAACCATCGTATTTTCTTTCTTCGCCTAAATAGCGAACATCATCTAACACCACATAATGTACTTGTCCTCTGTTAAAAGAGTAATAAGTTGGGCCAAAACTTTGCTTAAAAGTTTTATCAGAAGTTTCGTCTCCGCCCTGACGGTAATCCATATCATGATTACCCAAAGCCTGGAAAAACGGGATACCCATTTGCTTAACAGCCTGGGCATAATCCTGAAATAGTTCCAGTTCATCCCAAACCAAATCTCCAACTCCTATACCGTGTATTAACGTTTGGCTACCTAAACTATTTACAAGTTCCTGCACATCTGGTACAGATTCTGCCATCATCTGCTTAACATCAGCCTTATTTTTTATCTGAGGGTCGGCCCAAATAATAAAATAATGCTCCTGATCGCTTTGTTTAAGCTTAATAAGGTTAAAATCACAAACACTTTTTGTATTTATGTCCTCATATTGTTTAGCTAAGCTGTTTTGAGTTTTAAACTCGTATCCCGATGGTGTAGACATAAAGATATGTGTAGCTTTGTCATGAGCTTTTAGTTTGTAAAAACCATTTTTATCTGTTTTGACGACACTAAACCCGTCAGAAATAACTACATCTGCCAGGGCTTTACCGTTTGCTTTTACGCTTCCGCTGATTGTTTTATTAGCTTTATTTAAAAAGCCATAACTATTTAAACTTACAAAAGCACTTCCTGCTAGCAGACCTGTACTTTTGATAAAAAATCTTCTGTTCATAAATATCAATAAAGGCCAACTTTACAGCTGGCCTTTAAATAACTAATTAGTTAATGTGGTTACATTTTCACTTTCTATTTCTGTAATCTCCGAAGTAGGAGTCATTAGATAGAAAGTATGTGTCCTTGCGGTTGTCCATGATTTTGTGGCAGTATCAAATACTCCTCCCAACTTTACGAAATATCCTGCATCTGATGGAAGTGAATGAGGAATGATATACTGGTTTGTACCTTGGAAAAAGAAAGGTTGAGCTGTAGCAGTTGCAGCTTCAATGGTACTATAATGGTCGTTATCAACAATACGATAACCATGCCCCAGCGTTTCATTAAAAATAGTTGCTTTTCCTGTTCCCCCAAAGAAGACAACATCTAAAGGAACAGAAGTTTCTGTAACATTAATTCCTTCGAAGACAGCAATGCCTGCTGCATTTCCACTATTTGGCAATAAACCAGTACTTGGAGATCCAAAACCATCACCTGCATTATTTACATAATTAATGGAAGCTAACCATTTGGCAGCACTTATGTTAGTGGAATTTGCACCGTTAATACGCTTGCTACTACCTCCTACATAAAAGAATTCACCTTTAGTAATTGTTCCGGAAGTGATATTGAATTTATAAGTTCTGCCGCCCCCGGTAGCCCATCCACCTCCAGGAGCAGCACCCTGATATGGAGTTGTCGCATTAGCATTAAAACAAGTAACAACAGATATAGGGTTTTTCTCAAAATCGATATCACGGGTAGCCTTAAATTGAAAATATTCATAATTACCGTCTCCACCTTTCGCATCATTAACAAATCCGGTAATGATAACTGGAAATTTTCCCAACTGAGGCCCATTAGGATCTGGTGCAGCTACCTGGTCTGTTATATCATCAATACTTCTTGGCCATAGTTGTATTTGTACGCTGTTGCTGGATTGCTCTTTAAGAAATATGATACCGGTAAAAGTAGCGTTAGCAGGAAGGGTAGCGTTAGCGAAGCTGGCCGCTGCCTCTGTATGCAAAATAACACTATCTGCTCCATTAACTACACTTTTATCGCCTTCAAAAACATCTGTCGGCAGAGGGACAGGATTAATTGTTCCGGACTTTATTTGTACCAAAGTACTTTCAAAATTTCCAGGTTTTTGATTAATATTTAAACTGGAAGTTACCTGCACATTAACACGTCTGTTCGCTGCTACTTTTTCTACAGCACTTTCTGTTAGACCAGTTATTTGTAAAGATCCATTAACTTTAGTTAAGGTTTTCCCACTTATATTTACCAATAGAGAGTCCCCTGGTTTATAAGATGCTGCGTTATCTAGAGCTAAAATAATGCCTCTTGTTCTTGAACGGTTGGTATTTTGTAATACAACCATACCTGTTGGTACATTGGCTGAATCGGGATTTGAAATTACAATACCGGTGATTTTTTCTGCCCCCATTAGCTTATCTTTATCCAAAAGTACATCAGTATTAATGTATAATTCTCTAACATCTTCTATAGATGTAATAGGACTTAATATCCCTTCTGAAAAATTATTTTTTTCACACGACATCCATCCGAACGAGGTGATGAAAAGTATGGGGTATAAAAATTTCTTTTTCATTGTTTTCATGTGTGAATAGGTTTAATTAAGGTCTTTGCCACCAAACTTTAGTATTAATATCATCTGTACCTTGTATAGCTACAGCTGCCTTATAGTTAACACTATTTGATGATTGAATATAAACAGGATAATTTAAACGAGCAGGCATTACACCGCCATTAGCCAATCCTGCCCCCCCAGGTATATCAGGATGCCCTGTTCGGCGATATTCGAACCATTGTTGTAAATCGGTAAAAAACATTGCATAATACTTTTGCAGGTGAATGAGTTCCATTTTCTGATCAAAGGAATAAGAATCCTCATCCCATTTAACTTTTTCAAAAGTCAGGTAATTATTAGGCACAGTAAGTCCCCAAAGGGTAATGCCGCTTGTAGCCCCTCTTTCATAATAAGTTTTAGCAGGAGTAGCTATATATCCTTTCAGAGCAGCTTCTGCTAAAATTAACTGGAGCTCTCCGTAATTCATTACATTTCCTAATAAAGGCTCTACTCTGAGTGACAAGGGGAAAGACGATTTTCCTTCTGGCGCCTGACCCGGCGGATAGCCACTAGGTATACCTGCATAATCTCCCTGGTAAAGAGTAGCCCACTTTTGTATTCTAGGGTCGCTCCATTCAT
Source organism: Pelobium sp. (assembly GCA_045629485.1). Lineage (GTDB taxonomy): Bacteria > Bacteroidota > Bacteroidia > Sphingobacteriales > Sphingobacteriaceae > Pseudopedobacter. Next base: position 18,117 of record JAZQRF010000076.1, read on the forward strand.
TTAAGTTATCGACAAAAAAATTAGCTAGTTTTGGGCCATACCAATCGCCATCTCTAGTAGTTGCAAATGGAGAAACATACGGTGCAGTGCCAGTCCATTTTAAAACAGCAGAATCATCATTTGAAGTCATAATAGGATAATCTGCTGGTTTTAAATCAACTATCTCATTTATCTTAGCTATAGCTAACGCTTCTTTGGCAGAGATTCTCAGTAATAATCTTAGATATAAAGAATTACCAAATTTCCTCCACTTTAAAGCATCTCCTTTAAAAATCGGATCACTGTCAGAAATGACATTAGCGGCATTTTTTAATAATGTATTAGCTTGCTCTAACTCTGCAAGTATACCGCTATAAATCGTCTGTTGGGTGTCAAAAGCTGGAGCAGTAATTCCTTCTATCCCTCTATTTGCCTCTGTATAAGGAGCATCTCCATAGGTATCTGTTATGAGCGAAAACACCCAGGCTCTACAAATTAAAGCTATGCCTTTATAAGTGTTATTATCTATGTCATCTGCAAATCTATAAACATCATTAAAATTGGTTAATTGTACATACCATGCATTCCAAAGATAATCTGCTTCAGAGGCCCGGATTTCGTATCTAAAAATCTTGCCTTCTGTATCTCCCATATTTACCGTTACTTGCATAAGTTCATTAGTTATACGTTGACTACGGTTCATATTCGCACTTACAAGACTGGTTAATGCTGGTGGAAGAATAGCCTGTGGTAAAGCTTGTGCGCTTCCATTTGGGTTTGTATTAATTTCTTTAAAATCTTTTGTACATGAAGAACATACAAAAGAAAAAATGAGTAATGCGGTTGTATATTTTATTAAAATTTTCATATCCCGTGTGTTAAATACCAATTACTAAATTAAAACCCAGAGTTCTGGTAGAAGGAAATTGTCCGTATTCAAACCCTCTATTAATTTCAGAGCCATTTAAGGTTCCAAACTCAGGGTCGAATATTGGCCACGCAGAGAAGGTGAATAAATCTCTTCCGTAAACACCTAGAGTAATTCTTTGCAAACCTACCCTGTTAGCTATTTTAGCTGGAAAACTATAATCTAGTCTTGCTTCCCTAACTTTTATAAAATCTGTTGAGTAACTTGTGCCTTCAACATTATCACGTCCATAGTGTGCGGTATAATAGGTCCATGCATCCCGGGCAATAACATCATTTTTTCTAAATGTACCATCCCCATTACTTATCACCCCGTTCCCAATAATACCATTATATCTTCCAGGCAGAGTATTAACGGTTTTGCCTTGCTCTGCTAAAACAGCTGCCGACAAAGAATATGCTTTAGCTCCGTATTGTCCATCCAGAAGAACATTAAATGAAAAATTCTTATACTTAAAATTATTACCTAAACTGGCTCTCCATTGCGGAATAGTATTCCCTATATATTTTGCTTCTGGTGTTAGAACCGGATAACCATTTTGGTAAATGATTTGCCCGTCAGGTGCCCGTTCATAACCCCTACCATACAGGTCTCCTAAACTTCCTCCAATATTTGCTGTAATCGAACCTCTACTTCCGGGTCCGTTTTGTAATACCTGAGGAAGATTATTAGGCAAACTTTCTACTGTATTGCTATTGGCCGAAAAAGTTCCGAAAATATTCCAGTTTAAGCCATCTTTACTTTTCAGCGGCGACCCGTTAACAGCTATTTCTACACCTTTATTAGAAACTACTCCTAAATTCACCTCTGCAAATCTATATCCGGAAGATGCATCAACAACAGAACTTAAAATTTGGTCTCTCGTCTCTCCATTATATACTGCCACATCAAAGCCTAAACGATTTTTAAATAATCTTATATCGGCACCTATCTCGAAACTTTGAGTATATAATGACTGTAAATTAAGATTAGGTAAAGTAGTTGGATTAACCAATCCGCCGGGGAATATGCTTTCGGGGAAATAATTATAGGAATTTCTATAAGCTTGAGTACTTCCGCTTCCAACACCTGCAAAAGAGGTCCGTAATTTTGCAAAACTTATTGCCTCCGGTAATTTAACTGCTTCTGATAATACAAAACTCAAATTAAAAGAAGGATAAAAGAAACCTGCATTATCAACAGATGTAGGTGTTGCCAAAGTACTGCTCCAATCTTGTCTGGCTGTAACATCCAGATAGAGATAATCTTTAAAAGATGCCGTGAATAGACCATATAAGCTATTAATCGCATATTCACTCTTATTTGGTAAGGCCTGTAAAATGCCTGCAGCATTTGCTAAAGTAAATAGCCCTGGAAAGGATAAAGAATCTGCTCTTAGCTCATCTCTATTATAATTATTCTTAAGCATGCTTCCGCCTATTGAACCAGATACGGCAAATTCCTTATTAATTTTTTTGTTATATCTTAATAAGAAATCACTATTTACTTCTTGTGAATAGATATTTTGTGTGCGGTACATGCCTTTTTTAAATTTCTCTGTATCATATGGCCTTTGTTGAGAACGTTGTTCCTGCCCCATATCTAATGATGTACGTACCATTAAACTTAAATCTTTAGAGAAATTATATGTCGCCTGCACATTTCCTGTTAGGGCATTTCTATTAGATTTATTCAACATTTGATATGCTATTAAATAAGGATTATCAGGGAAGCTGCTAAATGGATAACTTTGATTTAGATTTTCTCGTCCAGGTAACCAATAATCTTTAAGCCAATCGATACTTGCACTAGGTTCCCAAAATATATACCAATACATAATAGATTGGTTATTATAGCCCGTTGACGGAAGATTATCACTAAACTTATTGGTATAATTAACTTTTGTTAAGATCTGCAACTTATCATTCATTTTTTGTGTTACAGATAAGGCAACAGAATTTCTGCCATAACCGGTATTTGGGATAATCCATTTATTATTAACATTTGTATATGAAAATCGAGCAGAGGTTTTGTCACCAGCGCCGTCTAAAGTAACACTATTGGTAAACGTTCTTCCGTCATCAAAAAATTTTCGGGAATCATTAACATAAGGAATCCAAGGTGTTCTGACAGTAGATTTGGTGTGAGTCACCGGATCATACTGATAAAACGACTGTCCTTTAAATTTGGGACCCCAGGCAGAACTTGTACTTCTGGTGCTTGGACCATCTTCAGATGCATTGTAAGAGTAATAATTATCTCCATCAACACCTTGCCCATATTCGTATTGTAGATCTGGCCAACGATTAATCTGTTCCATAGATGTGTTTGAAGTAAATGTAACACCTAATCCTTTTTTCTTAGTTGCACCAGATTTTGTGGTAATAATAATCGCACCGTTAGCACCTCTTTGCCCGTAAAGTGCCGCAGCACCTGGCCCCTTTAGTACAGTTACACTTTCAATATCCTCCGGATTGATATCATTTAATCCACTTCCAAAATCTACTGGAGTTTCATCACTTAAATACCCGGAACCACCTGTACCAGTAGACCTTCCGCTACCCTGATTAATGACCACCCCATCAACTACAACTAAAGCATCATTCTCTCCGGTTAAGTTGTTTTCTCCGCGTAATATGATTTTATTCGAACCTGTTGGTCCTCCGTTAGACCTTACCAGATTTAAACCTGCTACCTTACCAGAGAGGGCATCAGTCCAATTGTTGGAAATTGCATTGGTTAATTCTTCCCCTTTTACCGTGGTTGTAGCATAACCCAATGCTTTCTCTTCCCTCCTTATACCCAAAGCAGTTACTACTACTTCATTTAAAGCAGTGGTGGTAACATTAAGCCTCAATACCAGATTACTTTGGTTGGCATTAAAAGTCATGGTCATAGGTTCGTAGCCTATATAAGCAAAATTAACAGCGGTATTTTTTGGTATAGTGATAGAAAACTCACCGTCAATGTTGGTTGTACCTAAGTTTTTTTTGTTATTATCAGTGATGACACCACCAATTATAGGCTGACCATCATCTCCGCCAATAAGTTTACCTTTAATAGTTAGTTGTGCTGACTGGGACTGGGCCAAAACACCTAACGTGTTGAAAATAATCAGAAAGAAGGATAAACATAAAAGGCTTATCCCTTTAGATTTTACCTTTTCCTTAGAGTGGAGTAGACATTTCTCATTCATTTTTTAAAAATTAGTTTTTCAAGTAATTCAATTGGTTTGCCTTAACAATAAGGATATTAAGACATTGGCAATTATAAAATTAAAATAAAAACAATTAAAAACATCATTTATTTACAATTTATTTTTTATTGTTTCTTTTTGCAACTCATGAATGCAAATAAAATAAAGACATATTAAGATGTGATCATGCCAATATTAATTATTTGTTACGAAATTAGTTTTACAAATAAAGCAGCCAGAACTGCACCCGTAAACGGACCTACTATAGGTATCCATGAATATGACCAGTTGCACATTCCCGCTTGACCTTTATTAATAAGATAGAACATGATACGAGGGCCTAAATCCCTCACTGGGTTAATAGCATAACCCGTAGTACCACCCAGTGATAAACCTATTGACCATACAAGGAATGCCACGGGAAGGGCTCCCAAAGACCCCAAACCAACTATAGTTTTAGGATTTTCCAGCTCTGCATCAGTAAAATAAAAAATAGTAAATATGAGAACAAAGGTTCCAACCACCTCATGCATAAAGTTTAACGGCTTATTCAAAATTGCTGGCTGCGTATAAAAACAGGCGGCTTTAAGATTCCTATCTTCGGTGGTTTTAAAATGGTCGTAATAGAACAACCAAACCATAAAAGCACCTACAGACGCCCCCAAAAGTTGCATTGCACTATAAACAGGCACTTCTGCCCACTCGAACTGCCCTGCCACAGCAAAAGCCACACTCACCGCCGGATTAAGGTGAGCTCCACTATGAGGCCCTGCAATAATTACTCCTACAAAAACCGCCAGGGCCCAGCCTGTAGTAATTACTATCCAGCCTGAATTTTGTCCTTTAGTTTTGTTAAGCACCACATTGGCCACTACACCATTTCCTAACAAAATCAGGAAAAATGTACCTAAAAATTCAGCTACATACGGATTCATATTTTCTTTTTTAGTTTAAAATTGGTGATGTGCCTTTTAGATCGGGCACATTTTGTTTTATAAAGTTGTCCAATGGTTAACAGCTGCTACAGCTTTCTGCCATTTTCGGATATTATCTTTAACTTTTGCGGTATGTACAGGCTCAAACACCTGATCAACTTCCCATTGTTTTTTGATCTCGTCCACATTATCCCAAACGCCAACTGCCAGACCTGCCAAATAAGCGGCACCTATAGCGGTAAGCTCCACCGCTTTCGGCCTGATTACAGAAGTATTTAATACATCGGCCTGATATTGCATCAATAAATTATTTACGGTGGCCCCACCATCAACACGCAATTCTTTAATAGCGCAGTCAGCATCCGCTTCCATAGCTTTTAAAACATCCATGGTTTGATAAGCAATACTCTCCAGGGCCGCTCTCGCAATATGAAAAGAATTGGCACCTCTGCTTAAACCAAATATGGTTCCCTGAGCATAAGGATTCCAGTGCGGAGCGCCTAAACCCGTAAACGCAGGCACCAACACAACCCCTCCGTTATCTTCACAGGCATTGGCCAGCTCATTAATCTCTGAAGATTTTTTTATGATTCCTAAACCGTCTCTAAGCCATTGTACAATTGCTCCAGCCATGAAAATACTGCCCTCCAAAGCATAATTAACCTCTCCTTTAATTTTCCATGCCACTGTAGTAACCAGGTTATTTTTAGACAGTACGGGCTTTGTTCCGGTATTCATCAGCATAAAGCACCCGGTCCCGTACGTGTTTTTAACCATACCAGGCTGCGTACACAGCTGCCCAAAAAGAGCGGCCTGCTGATCGCCTGCTATACCCGAAATAGGTATTTTGGCCGATAGTATAGCGCCTGCCGTTTCTCCATAAACCTCACTAGAGGACTTAACTTCCGGCAATACCGATTGAGGAATATCAAATATATTTAACAATTCATCATCCCAACTCAAGGTATGAATATTAAACAGCATGGTTCTGGATGCGTTACTCACATCTGTAATATGAACCTTTCCTGCCGTTAACTTCCACACCAACCAACTATCCACTGTACCAAAAAGTAAATTCCCGGCATTAGCCTCTTCTCTAGCACCCTCTACATGGTCTAAAATCCATTTAAGCTTGGTCGCCGAGAAATAAGCATCTATCAGTAACCCTGTCTTTTCCTGGATTAAAGGTTCTTTACCGGCGGCTTTTAATTCATCGCAAAAAGAGGCAGTCCTCCTGTCTTGCCAAACAATGGCATTGCAAATAGGCTCGCCTGTATGTTTGTTCCATACGATAGTAGTTTCCCTTTGATTGGTAATACCAATACAGGCAATTTCCTGAGGTGACGTTCTGGCTTTAATAATGGCCTCTGCAGCTACCGCTATTTGCGAACTCCAGATCTCCATAGCATCATGTTCTACCCAGCCACTTTGAGGATAAATTTGTGTAAATTCTTTTTGCGCAACAGCGAGCTGCTTACCTTCATCATTAAAAACTATTGCTCTTGAACTTGACGTCCCCTGGTCTAATGACAATATGAATTTATTCATTATTGCTACGTTTTAGTTAATAATTGGTTTTTTAATTGTCTTTGCCGGATGCCCGGATAACAGATTTTGTTTACTAAAGTACAAAATCAACTATTTTTTGCTTTCCTCAAACCTCATTTGTAGTGAATAGAAGTTTTTGGCTTCCTGTTTCTTTGGCTAATTCAACATCGAAAGCAAATAGAGATATTAAACAATTATAAAAAATATAAACGAAATAAAAAACAAGTATTAAAAAGAAATAATATGAAACCTAATGTAATCCAAATAACAACTTCAATGTTTCTATAACTAATGAATTTTATGAAATTCATTAGACATTGAGGATGTTTAGTAATTATCATTTCTAAAATGAATTGTGGCGACAGTAGATTCCTTATTAACCCTTTCTCTAAGTATTAACCTAGATAAATTACAATTAATAAAAGATACTACATCCATTTATAAATCCCTTTATAGATAAGACAAAGTATACTTTAAAAGAATATCCATTTTAAGAATAATTATAACAATCCTATAAATCGACTTAACTCGCGTTTATCTCCAAAAAAATACTTATAACTATTTGATATTTAAAAGATAATCATCTATCTTTGCGGTCCCTAATTTTTAGGGATAATAAAAATTGTTTAACTAATTAAATATCAAGCAAGTGAATACGTTAAGTTACAAAACTGTCTCTGCTAACAAAAAGACCGTTGACAAACAATGGATTGTTGTTGACGCTC
>JAZQRF010000077.1:0-2388 GCA_045629485.1 Pelobium sp.
GATCAGAATTACCTTTCTCTAAGTGCCGGATTGGGCTATAATTCTCAAACTACTTTTAAAGACTTTGTACTGGGAGATAAGCTAAGCGGAGAGTTTACTGGATTTTCTAACTCGGATAGAAATTTACCAAAAGGAATTCCGAAAACTACAATCTACAGAGGATTTACAACTGAGCAAAAAATAGCTGCGGGTAAACTTTTTGATAACAGTTTTAAGCTCAACAATTCTAATGCGATACCAAGTCAGAATTACCAGCTTAACTTTGGTTATCAAAAAAGGTTCAAAAACGACGCTAAAGTAGGATTAATTGTTTCCTTGAGTCAACGTAACGGAGAAACGCTATCAAACTCTGAAAGGTATGATTATGAAAGTGGCATGACCCAATTCAACTACAATGATAAGATTTACAAGTTTGTAACATCAACTGGAGCATTAATTAACCTGGCTTACATTAAAGGGAATAATAAAATAGCCCTGAAAAATCTATACAATATCTCTTTAGATAATTCTTATACTTCACGTTATGGTGTACAATATGCAGAGCTGGACTCGATAAGAGGATATTCTATGGATTTGGTAAGCAAATCGCTATTGAATAACCAGTTAGAAGGAGATCATAAACTTGGATGGAAAGATTTAAAAATCAACTGGAACTTAAACTATTCTTATACCGATAGGTTACAGCCAGATCTTAAAGCGCTGAATTATAGATTAGATTATGATCAGGGAGCAAGTAAATACGAGGCCATTGTTCCAAACGGCACAGCTTCAAGAACAGATGCCAGCAGGTTTTATTCTAATATGTTTGAAGACAGCTATGGTGGTGCTGTTAATTTTACCCTGCCCTTTAATTTTCTACAAGAAAAAAGTAACTTAAAAGTTGGCGCATTTAAGCAGTATAAGCTGAGAGATTTCTCTGCAAGGAAATTTGGTTACATCCGCAGTTTCGGTTCCTTTGATCAAAATTTATTGTATTTACCTTTTGATCAAATATTTAATCCGGAAAACTTAAATAATACAGGTTTTGTGATGGATGAAGGAACTGAGAATGCGGATAAATACGATGCAACATCAGATTTAAATGCAGGATACGTTCAGATAGAAAATAAATTCGGACCAAAAACAAGATTAATCTGGGGTGTTAGGGTAGAGGATAGCTACCAATTGGTAAATACTTTTGATCCATCTGGAAATAAACTCAAAGTAGAAAATACTTACCTGGATGTTTTGCCATCTTTTAACTTCACCTATAGTTTAAATGGTAAAACGAACATCAGGCTTTCGGCGTCGCAAACGGTTACCAGGCCAGAGTTAAGGGAAATGACCAATTTCGGTTTCTTCGATTATATCTCTAAAAGAATATTACAGGGAAACCCTGATTTAAAGAGAAGTGAAAATACCAATTTGGATTTCAAGTACGAGATTTATCCAAGCAATGGCCAGGTACTTTCTTTCTCGGCTTTTTATAAATACTTCAAAAATCCTATCGAGCAAATTGTTTCTTCTGCAAATGGTGGGAAAAATGTGAGTTTCCAAAATGCGAATTCTGCCAATACTTATGGATTTGAAATTGAAGCGAGAAAGAATTTAGACTTTTTAGGAGAGAGCAATTTTTATAAGAATTTAACTGCATATACAAACGCTTCCTTTATAATATCAACTGTGAACTTAAACTCTTTGGTTTCTGAAGTGACATCAAGGGCTTTACAGGGCCAGTCGCCATTTTTAATTAATGCCGGATTGCAATATGCAGCGCCTAAAAATAATTTAGCTTTCAATTTATTGTATAATAAAATTGGTCCAAGGATAGCAGAAGTGGGTTATGAAGGTTACCCTGATATTTATGAAAGAGGTCGTGATGTGGTAGATTTCCAAATCAGCAAAAACTTCTCTAAACGGCTAGAGTTAAAACTAAATATTTCTGACATCCTCAATCAAAAGCAGGTTTTCTATCAAAACCTAAATAACAAGAAAACTTACCAGGCAGGTACAGATAACATCATGAACGCAGTAAAATTTGGTTCTGGAGTTTCTCTAACATTGAAATACGATTTCTCACTCGGTAAATAATTACGCTTAACAATTTAATAACCCGTAATTGACGGAAACTTAATGGCAGCTTAATTTAATAGAAATAAAGGAGCTATACTTTTAAAGAAAAAAATAAAACATGAAAAAGATTAAATTTTTATCGCTTTTAGCAGTTTTAACCATAACGTTTGCTGCATGTAGAAGAACTGATGATGAAGACACAATTATTGTTGAAAAAGAACCACAGGAAGTGGCCGGTGATATTACCTCAAACAGAACTTTAACTGCTGATAGGGTATGGATTTTAGACGGATTTGTATTCGTGAAAAATAATGCTGTTTTAACTATTGAACCAGG
>JAZQRF010000078.1:0-4098 GCA_045629485.1 Pelobium sp.
CAAATGACCAGTAAGCCACTAAATTTTGAGGAAATATTTCGTCTGAGCTGGTATATCCGTCAATTTTTCCTTCATAATCCTTAGGGTTTACATCTGGTAAATTATTTGGATTTCCGTCTTTCTTACAAGCGGAAAATAGTGCTGCCCCTATTAACAGAGCAAAAACACTTTTATATAGAGTCTTATTTTTCATGATAACAGGATTAATAATTATTTTGAGTTAATAAACCTTTACTTAAATCAATCTGAATTTGAGGGATTGGTAACAGCTCGTGTTTGTTATCTATAAATGGTTTTAGTTGATTCCTTAAAACTTCACCAGCTATTCCCCATCTCACCAAATCAAAGAAACGCTCGTGTTCCATACCTAACTCTACTCTTCTTTCCTGACGGATTGCCTGTCTTAATAACTCCGGATCTCTTGTTGTTACATCAGGCAAAATAGCAGCATTTCCACCTCTTGCTCTTGCTCTAATACTATTTAATGCTGCAAGAGCTTTATCAATATTGTCTTCTCCGCCGATTTCATTAGCAGCTTCGGCATACATCAGCACTACATCAGCATAACGCAATAACCTAACGTTTGTCCACCAGCCAAACCTATTTCCTATTGCTGCTCTTTTTGCAGGGTTTGTATAAACTTTATTATTATAGCGAGGAATAAGAATATTTTCAGGAATTGCTTCACCATACAATGAAACACCGCCTGAATATAAGATGGTTCTTTCTTTTCTTGGATCACCAGCCTCATAAGCAGCATCTAAACTTGTGCTGGGCACATTAAAGCCCCAACCCAGATCCCAATTACCGGTACCTCTGATACCCTGCACAGATGCATATTGAGAACCAAATTTATCTGTTGGCTCAGATGCTGTTGCAGTGGCTTGCACCTCGAAAACAGACTCTTTGGTGTTTTCTCCCTCTTCTCTGAATATTTTATCATAAGGAACTGATAAATCATATTGGCCAGAGGTCATCACTCTATTTGCTGCAGCCATTGCTTCTACATATTTACCTTGTGTTAGATAAACTTTAGCCAATAAGCCATTTGCAGCACCGCTGGTTGCTCTACCAATGAAGCTAGGATTGTAAGAAGGAGGCAAAATCCCTGCGGCAAAAGTTAAATCCTGTTCAATAAAGTTATACACCTCTGCCGGAGAACTTTGCGGAATATTAGCTTCACCTACAGATACTGTGATAACAGATTTGATAATAGGTACCCTACCAAATAAACGTACCAACATAAAGTAACTATAGCCTCTTAAAAACCTAGCTTCTGCTCTGGCTGAGTTTTTAATGGCTTCATCTGCTACTATTGTACTATCGTTATCAACTTTATCAAGAACAAAGTTTGCTCTATCAATTAAAGTATAGTGACCTGTCCATAATGCGTTTAGCATTCCATTTGTTGGAGTTAGCGTGAAATTATCCATTTGATAAGCATCAGGACCATCAGACTCAGTACTTCCTTTATCTGCATCATCACTTCTAATACTTGTTGCCGCAATAAATGGCATTACCGTTACATCGTATTTCCTTAACTGGTCATAAATACCAAAAATAAATTGGTCGTAAGGCCCGGACCCTTCCGGATACGGGTAATTATTTTCGTTATATTCTCCTTGAGCTTTTCTATCCAAAAAATCTTTTTGACACCCGAAGATGGATACCATTACACTCAAAATAAGTATAATACCCAATCCTTTTTTGATGTTAAATATCGTTTTCATATTCATACTATTTTGTGAGTATTTATAATGTTAATCTTAAACCAAATGTGTAAATGGCTGGTAATGGATACACTCCATTATCTGCTCCTGCTCCTAAAATATCGTTAAGAGGTGCCTCAGGTGTATAGCCTGTTGTTTTGCTCCAGGTTTTTATGTTCTGACCACTTACATACAATCTCAGCGATTTGATTCCAATTTTACTTAAAGATTCGTCTCCGAAGGTATAGCCTAACTGCAGAGTTCTTAATCGGAAATAATCTCCTGGTTCTAAGAAATAAGTACTCATTAAGTTGTTATTTGCTCTGGTATTATCTAAAATTGGCTCAACATTAGATGTCCCTGGACCAGTCCATGCATTTAACCTGTTGCTCTCGTAATTAAGAGTAGCAAAAGAGTTGAACCTTCTGCGTTGAGTATATACATAATTACCAGCAACACCTTGTCCTTCCAGTATGAAATCAAATTTTTTATAGCCTAATGAGATATTTAAACCATAATTATAATCAGGAAATGGGGAGCCTAAATTCTCTCGATCAGCATCTGTAATTACGCCATCACCATTTAGATCTGCATAAGATATGTCTCCCGGAAGTGAATTGGCCCATGCAGGAGTTCTTTCTAAATCAGCAGTACTTTGGTAAACACCAGTTTGACGGTAACCGTAGAAATAACCAATTGATTGACCACTGGTTGTTCTATTCACCCCCCCGTTACCTGTAAGTTCGAAGTTAAAACTATCTCCAATAGACTCTACAGTATTCTTATTATAACTGAAGTTTGGATTGATGCTATAGCTAAAATCAGAATCTCCTATTCTATCAGACCATCCTAAAGAAATTTCTACCCCTTTATTAGTGATATCACCTAAATTGGTAAGAAAAGATGCAGTTGAACTTGGAACGGTAATTCTGGTTAATATATCAGAAGTCTTTCTATTATAGTATACAAAATCTCCGCTTAACCTGTTATCGAAAGCTCTAAGTTCTAAACCTAAATCTAATCCTCTAATTACTTCCCAGTGCAAATTAGGATCTGGGATATATGCTGGTGCAACAGAAGGATAAATATTATCTCCAAATACACCAACGCTAGAATTTGTTAAACCTGGTAAATACAGATTTTCGCCAAAACCTTGTGCATTGCCTAAAGTTCCCCAGGATCCTCTAAGTTTTAAGAAGTCTAAGCCTTTAACATCTTTAAAAAAGTTTTCATCAGAAACTACCCAGCCTAAACCAACGCTACCAAATGTTCCCCACCTGTTATCAGGGGAAAATTTTGATATTCCGTCTCTACGGATAGACGCGTTAAACAGGTATTTATTTTGGAAAGCGTAGTTGATTCTTCCGAAATAAGACATTTGAGCAGATTCTGAACCACCACCACCATAGCTACCCGGATTAGATAAATTGGCAATATTCAAATACCAAAAATCAGGATCGTTAGGAATATTCAGCGTGGTATCTCTTCTGTTTCCAGAAACATTAGCATCTCCCGTATAAAGGGTATTAAAACCTGCTAAAGCAGTAATCCTGTGATCTTCTTTAATGGTTTTATTATACGTTAGGGTATGATCTTGCTGGAATTTTCTAAATTCCTGAGCCCTCTGATTGACAGCCGTTCTAACGCTATTATCAACAGTGATATTGGTTGGAATATTACCTTCACCCAAATTCATAAATCTATTAGCTAAAGGAGTATAACCCCTGGTATTGATAAAGCTCATATCCGTATAAAAAGCAGATCTCCAGGTAAAGTCTTTTAAGAATTTAATCTCTCCAAAAATATTACCTACTGCTCTATATCCTTTATTAATGGAAGTTCTATCCATTCTATTTAAAGTTGCAATAGGATTGCCTACCTGTGCCCTTTGAAAAGACGGCATACTGTAATAAGTGTTTTCATCATATTGTACCCCTACAATTGGAGCAGCCCATAGTGCATCGTTTAAATTAACAACCATAGGATTGGCTATATAGTGAAAAGCGTTTACATCGGCACCAACTTTAATATTATCGTTAAAACGGATTTCCTCATTTAATCTTGCTGTGAATTTTTGAAAATTACTGTTTCTAACCACTCCACCCTGATTGCTATAACCAACATTTAGTAATGTGGAAGATTTTTCTCCCGTATTAGAAATACTTAGATTATTATTCGTCATAGAAGCATTTCTTAAGATTAAATCCTGCCAGTTGGTATTCGCTGTATAATTGGTATAATCAAAAGGAGCTGCGTTCAGATTAGCTAGCTGCGCCGAGTATAATCTCTTAAAACCTTCAGCATCAGCCACATCAATTTTGTCTGGAACAGTTTGTATACCTACAGAGCTCTCGAAAGAAATCCTGGTTTCTCCTTTTGCAGCTCTTTT
>JAZQRF010000079.1:0-2055 GCA_045629485.1 Pelobium sp.
CAAAAAGGATTTGGTTTTATTATTTATGATGGAAAAGATCTTTTTGTACATTTCAAAGATGTAATTGGTGGTGCAAATGCAATTGCTGATAATGATGACGTTGAATTTGAAATCGCTGATGGAAAAAAAGGTCCTCAGGCGGTAAATGTTAAAAAGGTATAAGTATATCTTTAAGAATTATACAAAAGCCTCTAAGGAATAGACTGCCCCCAAAAAGTTAGACACTATTTGGGGGCATTTTTATGGCAAAAAACAGAAAGCACAGTACAGAGTTCAGATTACAAATTATAAAGGATCATCTAGAGGGAAATTCGATTAGGTTCTTGTCTAAAAAATGGAATATATCAACATCCTTGATAAGGAAGTGGATTGACCATCATCGTTTATCAGGAGCAAAAGGATTGTTGCCCAGGCATTCTGTTTATTACACAAAGGAATTTAAGTTGAATGTGGTAACGGCCTTTAAGAACAAGGGATTATCTTTGCGAGATTGCTGTCTGCATTTTAACATTCCTGCCCAAAGTACCTTATTATCTTGGCTAGGGAGATATGAACAATTGGGCTTAGATGGCCTGAATGAGCAGAAAGGCAGGCCTGCTACTATTATGAAAAAGCACAAACCAGCTAATAGAACAAAACCACTTACCAGATTAGAGGAACTTGAAAAAGAGAACCTTTACCTAAAAGCTGAGATCGACTTCCTAAAAAAGCTCGATGCCTTAACTCTGGAAAAGCAAACACAGCAAAACAAGAAGCATTAGCTGTTTGTGAGTTAAGGCTAAAATATCCTTTGGATATCCTATTGAATATATCAAAAATTGCCAGAAGCAGCTATTACTATCATGTAAAGACAAGCTCTGTGCTGAATAAGTATGAAGGTGCCAGTAAAGAAATAAACAATATCTACAATGAGCATAAAGGACGGTACGGATATAGGAGGGTCACTCTTGAAATGAAAAACAGAGGCTACCTTATCAATCATAAAACCGTGTTAAAGCTGATGTACAGCCAAGGGCTTAAATCACTTATCAGAAGGAAAAAATACATATCCTACAAAAGCGACACGAACGAAGCTGCACCTAACCTCTTTAAACAGGATTTCAAAGCTGATATACCTTGTATTAAATGGGCAACAGATGTTACCGAATTTAAGGTTAAGGATAAGAAAGTTTACCTTTCTCCTATTATAGAATTGTTTAATGGTGAGATCATTAGCTATAACCTTTCTGAAACGCCTAACTTCAAGCAGGTATCGGATATGTTGGAAGGGGCATTTAAAACGCTTAAAGGATCCGAAAAGCTGACTTTACATTCAGATCAGGGATGGCAATACAGGATGACAAGGTATAAGCAGATGCTAAATGAACAAGGTATAAAACAAAGCATGTCAAGGAAAGGAAATTGTTATGATAACGCCATTATCGAAAACTTCTTTGGAACCATTAAATCTGAAATGTTCTATCTTAAAAAATACACTTCGATTGATGAGCTGAAAAAAGATATTAAAGAATATATCAGATATTATAATAACGACAGAATCAAACTCAATTTAAACGGGATGAGCCCGATAAAATACCGGGCTCATCATCATAATTAATCTTAACTTCGTCCAACTTTTTGGGGTTCAGTCCAAAAATAATGGCTTTTTTGTTACAAATGATTTTAATAGTTTTAACGTTTAAATACTAAATGCTGTTTATGAAAAGGTGCTTTGTTTTAGTTTTTATTTTCTTGTTGATTGATGTTTTTGAAGTGAAAGCACAAAACCTTCCCGCTAAAATTAAAACAGCTTATGCCAAATTTTTGGCCGACGAGCAGTTTAAATACGCATCGGCTTCTTTAACGGTTTTAAATGCCCAAACAGGCGAGCTTGTTTTTTCTGAAAACGAAAATATGGGTTTAGCGCCAGCATCAACCTTAAAAACAATAACATCGGCAACAGCTTTAGCCGTTTTGGGCGAAGATTATAAGTTTGAAACCAAAATTTCTTATTCGGGAACTATTGTTGATGGCGTTTTAAACGGAAATTTAATTATTACCGGCAATGGCGACCCA
>JAZQRF010000080.1:0-10439 GCA_045629485.1 Pelobium sp.
TAATGCATCATCTGAACCGCCGCCATCAACCATTCCCTTATTTTGAAACCTGTCTCCCATCCTGAAACGCAGGTAACGAATAATAATATTATCTCCGCTTAATGAAACAGGATAATCTGCTATGCAAATTCCATCACCTGGGGCAGTTTGACCCGATATAGTCACATTGCCTTTTATATTTAATTTTGATTTAAGATGGATAGTTCCGGAAACTGCAAAAACTACTGTTCTGGGATCGTTAGATATCACTGCCTTTCTTAAACTTCCTTCACCTTCATCTTCCAGGTTGGTTACCACGTAAACTTTTCCTCCGCGACCACCTGTTGTATATTTCCCAAAACCTTCTGCTCCGGGAAAAGCGATAGCTCTCTCCTCTTTCTGTTGATCTTTGGCTTTAATAACCGAACAGGAAACTAATAAACCACCAAAAATGATGGTGCAATAAAAAATCTGCTTTAACATCTTTATAAAACTTGTGCGTCTGTAATAGTCTTTACTAAACTATTAATGTAAACTTCAATATTATCGTAGGCAGTACTTAGATCTTTACCATTTGCATTCGCTTTGGTATGATCTAACTTATTGGCAATTTCCCAATCATCGGGCATACCGTCGCCATCTGTATCTGTTGGTGGCGTAGTTTGGTTTAAAACCGGCCAGCCACCAACATCGCTTTGCGTATCTATAATTCCGTTTGTGCTTCCGTTAGATCCCGGTGCAGAAAAAGTACCATTGCGGGTATGTAGAATAACTCTCGTATCTACCGCATCTCTTTTATAACTGGCCCCTGCATAATTTAGTACTGCTTCATAAGCCTTCTGAGGACTTTGAGTAGTTACATTATTGATAATTGATAGCGCTGCAGGTAATCTCATAGCAGATTTGTCAACATCCGGAACAGTCCCGTAACTTCCGTGAAATTGATTGTAAACTCCATAGCTCCAATTATCTGATGTTGCTCTGGTACTGCCCTCCACAAAATTTCCATCGATAAAGAACTTGCCCCAGATATTGTAAACCTCTGTTTTATCATCCTTATTTTTATCTGGTGAAAATATACGTTCACGTTTTTGGCTTGCCGGACCGGGCTTAAAATAGTTATTTACAATATTGATATTCATTGCCTCACCACCGTAAGCACTATTTCCTCCCCAGTTGTAAAAAACGTTATTACGGACATCAACCAAATCTGTGAGTGCAAAAGCCTTACCTGCCTCTTCTCCGTATCTTGGGTTACGACTATCGTGATTAGCTAGCAAATTGTGATGAAAAGATGCATTTTTTCCTCCCCATATACCACCATACCCATGTCCGCCTTTGCCATGAACCGAGTTTCTTAAGCTTTCGGTTATGATACACCATTGCATGGTAAAATTCTCATTTGCATAAAAAGAAACACATTCATCTGTAGACCAGCTCATAGAGCAATGATCGATCATGATGTTTTTATGGAACCGGCCGCCAAAAGCATCGCCTTCTACTTTATCTGTATCTCCCATTCTAAACCGTATAAATCGGACGATCACATTATCTGCATCAACAACAACATCATGGTTTCTTACGCATATGCCATCACCGGGTGCGGTCTGTCCGGCTATCGTAATGTCGTTATTTCTAATTTGCAGGCGGCTTTTAAGTTCTATTGTCCCGGAAACCCCGAATACTACAATTCGCTTCCCGCTTTGATTAATAGCATCTCTTAAGCTTCCTGGCCCCGAATCGTTCAGATTGATTACTTTGATAACTTTTCCACCACGGCCTCCTGTGATATCTTTAGCAAAACCTTCGGCGCCTGGAAAAGCAAGAGCAGTTTCAACAACTTGCACAGGCTTATTTTTTTCAGTTTCGGGAAGCGACTCAACCGGACTGTTCTTTTTCTTACATCCTACTCCTACCTTTGCCAAGAGCAGTAAAACGATTAATAATCTTATCCGGCTGTTCATTATTTATATTGGTTTTCTGTGATGTCTTTTACCAGGCTGTTTATATAAACTTCTATATTATCATAGCCTGTACTGAGGTCTTTAGCATTGGCATTTGCGGTTTTTGGGTCCAGCTTATTTGCAGTTTCCCAATCATCCGGCATACCGTCTTTATCGGTATCTAAAAGAGCTGCTGTTTGGGTTAATAAAGGCCAGCCATTCACATCTGTTTGTGAATCAATGATCCCTCTAAAGCCGGTTTTTGAGCCATTATAGGTGGCAGTTCCATCTTTTACTTCTTTTGCTATTCGGGTATCTACTGCATCTCTTTTAAAACTTGCCCCTCCATATAATAATACAGCGTTATAAGCTTGTACTGCTGTATGAACTGTTAGTGCTTCAAAAGTGAATGGCTCAGCTTTTTGAGTCATTATTTGAGTAATTCCTGAATCATAATCTACGCCACCGTTCCAATTATTAGCAGACACAGTAGGATTATCCTCTACATGGTTTCCAGTGATATAAAAAGTACCATACCCCGGAGAATATTGAGTTACATTTCCTGTCTCTTTTGAAACCTGCATTATACGCTTATTCCTGTTTGCTGGCGTTGCAGGACCTGGTTTATAGTAGTTGTTAACAATATTATACTCCCCATTCTCTCCGCCATATGCACTATTCCCTCTCCAGTTATATATTACATTGTTTCTGTAATCAACTTTGTCTATACCATAAGGACTGGTACCGGTTCCAGAACGGTGACCTCCATCGAATCTTGGATTTCTACTGTTATGATGGGCTATTAAATTATGATGAAAAGTAGCCGCTGAGCCTCCCCAAATTGCACCATATCCATGGTCATCTTTACCATGAAATGATTTATTTAAACTCTCGGAAAGAATACACCATTGCATAGTAAAATTCTTATTTGCATAGAAAGAAGAACATTCATCTATAGACCAGCTCATTGAACAATGATCAATGATAATATTTTGATGATACCTGCCCCATAACGCATCATTCTCATTCTGAGTTAAATCTCCCATCCTAAAACGCATATATCGAATGATCACATTATCTGCATCAATATTCATTTCATAGTCCTGAACACAAATACCATCACCAGGCGCAGTTTGGCCAGCGATTGTAATATCTCCGTTTTTGATTTGTAAACGACTTTTTAGCTTAATATTTCCAGAAACCTCGAAAACTATTATTCTTTTGCCCGTGGCATTAATTGCCTCGCGTAAACTACCACCACCAGCATCATTTAGGTTAGTTACTTTTATAACTCTGCCACCACGGCCACCGGTTGTATTTTTTCCGTAACCTTCTGCTCCTGGGAAAGCGTAAGCCGTTTCCTTAACTGGCCCATCAGGATTTGTATCTGTGTCTTTACCCCCCGGATTATAAGTTCCCGGACCTTTTATTTCTTCCTCACTTTGCTTACAGGAAAAACTTACAGTCAAACCCATTAAAGCAAGAAGAGTTAATACTATCTTCTTCTTCATTTCAAATTCTTTACTTATTTAAAAGATAAATAGAATGCCGTTGGGCATTCTATTTATCAAATATTTAGATTATTGCATCCTCCACCGTGGATCTCCGGCAGTAGCCCGCCCATCAAAACCAGCATCTTTTATTAAAAAATTACCTGAAGCAGGTGCTGTAAATAAATCGTTGCTTGCTTTTGTATAAGAAATTATACCTGGAATTGAATTTCCTGTAAATACAGCATCGTTAGTAAAAAAAGAATTAGTTACAGTTGGAACAGTTCCTGCTCTTATACCCTTTGCTGACGCCGCACTAGATAAAGTTTTACCTATAATATTATTTTTAAAAATAAAATTACTACTTGAACTTCCTATTGTTTGAGTATTATAGTCAATTAAAAGCCTGCCATTTCCTATAACATTATAAAAAGTATTATTCTCTATAGTTACAGTTTGTGATGGAGATAAGCTGTGAAGAATTAGGCCATAGCCAATGCCGTTAAAAGTGGTATTAGTTAAAGTAATGTTATTTATTTTACCAGTCGCGACATTATTATTTATAAAAGCATAAGTTCCATTTGACCCATTGTCTCCAATATCCTCAACAATACAATTATTAACACTAAATGTATTAATAGTAATTGAATTAGCACTTTGAATACGCATTGGAGAATTAACAAAATGATTTAGGGTACAATTCTCAAACGAAACTTTCTGCATATTTGTAGCAACATTTTGATTTATTAAATATGCTCTTTTGCTAGTGGTAATATCTCCATTGGCATATCCTGATAATTCTATATTTTCAAAATGTAATGTCCCACCAGAAGTGGGCAGCATAATTTGGCTGAAGGACACAATAGGCTTATTTTCAGAAACTTGACCCCATATACTAATATCTATCCCATTAGGAATATTTACTGTTGCGTCTGAATTATATTTAGTACCTGCAAGTAAGACAAATTGTGTACTACTCGTTGCAGCCTGAATCATTGCGGCTAAGTCATCTGTTGCTGAAACTACCACCACTCCAGGCCCCGTAGGCAAGTTAGGTGGCGTTGTAAAGGATTGGGTTCCTCTTATTGAACTATTTAAGTACAGAGTAGCCGTGTAAGTAGTTTGTTCTGTTAAGCCTGTTATAGTTTTTTCCCCAGCTATTTTTTCTTCAGCTGTAATATCATAACGTGATGTTCCAATCATAAAATGACTTACTTGATTTGGAACATTCCATCTTAACAGAGCGCTTGTAGGCGTTAGATCATCTATGGTAACGCTTTGCATAATTTGCTCAGTAAGAGACTTAAATGCAACCTGCGACCATTCTGATTCCGGAGTAACTTGTGTTGAATCAATTCCTCTTATACGAGCAGAATATTGAGTTAGTGGATCCAGTAGATCTGGTATTTTAAAAGAGTAGCCTTCTGCAGTAATTGTCGGAGAAGAAACATAGGTAAAGACTATATTTTCAAATTTCAAGCTATCTTTACTAATTTCTATTCTATAAGTTGTTGTATTTGGTTTTGCCTTAAATTTCAAAGTCGCAGTCACTCCTTCAACAGTTGCAGTTAATTCTGAAGGTCTAAACAAACGGTCGTAACTTTTATCAACTTCCCATTCATTATAGTCCTTACAGGAGCTGACACTCATGCTTACTATTCCGGCTCCCATCAACAGGAATAATAAATTATATATCCTTTTCATCATAATATTTATTTTGAATTATTAAAACCCATATGAATTTTTAAGTGTCCCTCTTGACTCACTAATTACAGCTCCTGCGATTGGAAATAAATGTCTGTTAGGCACAACCTCATTAAGTCCACTACTAAATAAATTTATTCTTTCTGTGCGCTGTGCAATATTACTCTCACTTAGTCCAGATAGCCAATTAATTCTTGTATAGCCAGCTATAACACCACTGCCTTTATCTTCATAAAAATTAATATCCGACTTATCTATTATTTCATTATTTGCTTCGTATTTATAATATAGATATTGTGGTAATGTATTGTAAGGAGCTTCTCTTGCCCACATTTTCTTTAAAACAACTCGTTGCTTTTCTATCTTAGACGATAAAAGGTTCCAACGAATAAGATCGTATTTACGAATAGCCTCCCCTCCAAATTCCCATGCTCGTTCATTAACAATTGCATTTAAAAAACTACCTGGTTGAGTGAGTGTTCCTCCGGTAAGATTATTAACATAATTATCCACTTTATCTAAACGGTCAGCAGGGGCAAACGCTCTATATCTAACATCTTTTAATGCCTGTTTAGCTTCTGCTGTTGGATTACCACCATTTAGTTCAGTATCTGCTTCTGCAAACATTAGTAGAACATCAGAATAACGCATAATCACCCAATTAATGCCATAACCAAATTTACCAGATGCTGCTCGGTTTAGGCTTTGCCATGCTGACCCCATATAACGCTGATCCCACTTAGCGAAATTAAATGATAACTCGTTTGATTGAATAAACTCTTTTGCTTCACCTGAGCTATTTCCATACATGTAATAAGCAATTGTATTATCTCTTCTTATATCTTTTTGATCAAATGAATAAAAATAGTAAGCAGTTGTATTCACAACATTTGCATTATTTCCAAATCCATACTTAGGGTTTGTATAAAATCTAACTCCAATTGAATATCCCATTTCTCCACTCCGTGTTAATCCATTTGCAACTTCAAAGAGGTTTTCATTATAAGTAGCATCTAACTCCAATCTATTTAGGCGTTGCCAAACATCCATGTAACTGGTATTTAATTGATGAACTTTTTGTTCCATGATATCATAGCATTGCTTTTTTGCGATTTCATAATATTCACGCCAGTTAGACCCTCTTTCGGTTGGAAAGCCAGGCTTATTCCTTATGGAATACCCTCCTCTAAATAAAGCTATTCTTGCTAATAAGCCCTTTACAAAACCTTTAGTTATTCTTTCAACGCTAGGATAATTAGCAGATTTAACCCATGGCACCATAGTTTCCGCCTCTAATAAGTCAGCAATCAAATTATCGTAGATACTGTCACGATCCATTGCAGGCATATAAGCATTCGAAAGATCAAAACTCGTTGGCTCAGCCTTAAAAGGCACATCTCCCCAGTGTTTTACCAGTTCGAAATACCCCAAAGAACGAAGTGTTAAAGCTTCTCCAAGGTATGCTTTCATCACAACCGAGTCTTTACTGGCCATAAGTGGGCTGGTTTTAATTCCATTGATACATAAATTTGCTCGTTCTATCATTTTATATATAGTGGTCCACTCTCTATTTAACTGAGAGTTACCATCATTAGCTTTATAATTTGATAGGCCGCGATTTCCATTGTCATTATAGCTATTAGCATCTGCTCCGGCAATTTCTATATCGGAATTCGTCGAATAATTGAGAGAAAGCCTTGCAGAATAAAGCTGATCTTGTGTCAGTAGGGCATAAACACCCATTAAGGCATACTGAGTGGAAGTTGTTGAAGTAAAAACAACTGCTTCAGTATCTTCTGAAGGAGATTGGGTTATTAGAAAGTCTTTTTTACAAGCAGAAAAAAACATAACCGCTATACCCAGTATTAAAATGAATATATTTTTATTTTTCATAACTAATCTTTATTAAAATGCAACATTTAAACCACCCACAAAAGATCTGCTTTTCGGGTACGCAGAGTAATCAACTCCCGGAGTTACCGGAGGGTTTCTACGAGCGTCAACTTCAGGGTCATAACCTGTGTAATTTGTAAATACAAACAAATTATATCCGGTAACGTAGAATCGTACATTTCCCACACCTAAACGATTTGTTAATTTTTTAGGGACATTATATCCTAATGTAAGGGTGTTTAGACGTAAAAATGATCCATCCTCTATTGCCCAAGAATGTAAAGGAACAACGGTCATGAGTGGATGCCATATTGAAGCATTCTGATTAATTTCGGCTAAACGTTGAGGATTTGCATTAGAACCATATGCTACATTATAACCATTAGAAGGATCTATAATTGTAAATCTATTGGCTAAGCTCATATCTGTTACTAAGTTTTGATATCTTCTTGTTTGCAGGAATGCTGAGAAATCCATTTTATTGGCATTATAAATTTTATTTCCTAAAGTCCAGTTAAAGGCAGCCTGAAGATCAAAACCTTTATATTCTGCATTTAGTGTTAAACCTCCTATTAATTTCGGATTGGCATTTCCAATAACTTGACGATCTTCTGCACTTATTTTTCCATCTCCATTAATATCTTTAAATTTTAAAGAACCAGGCCCAAAATAATTACCCATTGATACGACTGTTGTAATATCGGGAACTCCATTTTTTAACACCCAGGAATTGTTATCCTCATAAGGCTCGAAATCTTCAAATGAGTACATGCCATTTGTTACATACCCAAACATTTGACCTACAGGCTCTCCTTCTCTTATAATATAATCTTCCAAAGGTTGAGCTGTTCCGTTCCATCCTGAAGTGTATAATTTGAAATTAGCATCACCGTTTCTGAATTTTTCTACTCTATTTTTATTAAATCCAACGTTAACAGCAGCAGATAATTTAAAATCCTTATTATCTATGATATAGCCGTCCAGAGCTACCTCGATTCCCTTATTAGAGGTACTTCCGAAATTCTGAAATTGCTCTTGATATCCCGAACTTTGTGCTACTGGTGCCTGTACAAGCAAATCATTAGTAGTATTCCAATACAGGTCTATTGTGGCATTAAACCTACTGTTTAGTATACTAACATCTAATCCTGCATTTCTATTAATAGTTGTTTCCCACTTTAACTTTGGGTTATATAAGTAT
Organism: Pelobium sp.; assembly: GCA_045629485.1. Taxonomy (GTDB): domain Bacteria; phylum Bacteroidota; class Bacteroidia; order Sphingobacteriales; family Sphingobacteriaceae; genus Pseudopedobacter. The sequence continues at coordinate 8,211 of JAZQRF010000080.1, forward strand.
CTACCTGGAATAAGATTTGGGGCTTCCTGCTCATTCGGATAATAGGGTTTATTTTCATTATCTGTTGAGTAAGCAAGCTGCCATAAATTTGCAGGAATTCTATTATTACCTGTACTTCCATAACTTAAACGCATTTTAAGTTGAGTTAACCAGGAATATTTATCCTTTAGAAAATCTTCCTCCGAAATTTTCCAACCGAAAGCTGCTGAAGGAAAATATCCCCACTGGTTACCATCGGCAAATTTACTTGAACCATCTGCTCTCATAGTAGCAGTAAAAAGATATCTATCTTTAAGAGTATAATTTAGTCTTCCAAAATAGGATGACAATCTATCATCTGCTGCAATATAAGTTCTGGTTGGAATAGGTGTGCCCAAGTTTCCTTTTGCAAGGACTTCTTCTATGGTCATCCCTCCCGGGAAAAAGCGGGATTCATTCGTTATAGTTTTATATCCACTCGACAAAATTTCCTGTCCTGCAACTATGTTAAAATCATGAATTTTATTAAATGTTTTATTGTATGTTAAATAATTAGATATACGGTAAGAAGAACCTTTATAGTTATACAACTGACTTAAAGGCTGACCCCCATAATTTCTTGAATTGGATGTCGCAGGTCCCCATACGTTATCAGTTCGATCATTTTTAAACTCATATCCTCCTTCACTTCTTAAAGAAAGATTTTTTGTGATCTTCCATCTTAAGCCTCCATTAAAATTATTACTAAATCTGTATTGCTTTTTGTACTCATCTAAAATGGACTTTACAGGATCATATAACAAACTTAAAGTTTCTGCATCTACAAAATCAGGATCATCTGTAACAGATTGATCAAAGCCCCTAAGCCCTCTCATGGGGGCGTATTTGACAGAATTTCTTAATCTGGTAGTTGAACCGGAGCCAACATTTACCCCGGCACCATCAATCACAGAATAAGAAAGTCTTGTGTTTAAATCAAAGCTTAGTTTAGAACTAATATCGGAATTCAATTTAAAATTCAGATTATTTCTTTCATACCCCGAGCCTAACATGATACTTTCTTCCTTATTCCTAGTAAGGCCTAAGTTATAGCGTGTTTCTTTTGTTCCTCCATTAATACCAAGGTTATAATATTGTTGTGCTGCACTTTGGCCAAATACCTGATCCTGCCAATTACTCCCGACAACAGACTTGTAAATTTCCAAATCATTATAAACCCCATAATAATTTTCAAAAGTTGAGCTCTGGTCTATTTCATGTTGGTAAAGTGCGTACTCATAAGGACTTAATACTTCAAGTTGTTTAGTTATTTTCCTAAAACCTGCAAACACATTTGCCGTAACATTTATTTTTCCTGCTTTCCCTTCTTTTGTGGTAATCACTAAAACTCCGTTAGAGCCTCTTGATCCATATATTGCAGTTGACGCTGCATCTTTAAGAAAGGTAATACTCTCTATATCGGATGAAGCAATATTACTTATATCATTAACAGGAAAACCATCCACAACATATAAGGGAGAATTGTCCTGAGAAATAGAACCACCACCGCGTAATCTAACTTTTATTTCAGCATCAGGCGATCCTTCTGTAGCTACTATTTGAAGCCCTGCAACTTTCCCTATTAGCGCTTCTGCAACATTGGTAACCGGTCTCTGGGTGAGTTCTTCTCCTCTTACAATACCTACCGCTCCAGTTAAGTCACCTTTCTTAACCGTACCATACCCAATTGCCACTACCTCATTCAACATAGTGGCCTCTTGTTCTAACAGCACATTCACAGAAGTCTGATTGCTTACTGCAACTTCTTTAGTTTTAAAACCTATGTACCTAAATACCAAAGTAACATTACCTGTCGGAACGTTTAAAGTAAATTTCCCATCAGCATTTGTTTGTGTACCTAGTGTACTGTTCTTTACACTAACACCAACACCAACCAATGGTTCACCTGCATCATCCACTACTGTTCCGTTAACAGGTCGGTTCTGAGCATAAGTAATGTTAAAAATAACTAACCCAACAGTTAGTAATAGTAAAACTTTTCTTATCATATTCATTTTAATTGGTTTATATATGATCAAATACAGCGATTAAAAAATTCTCTATTCGCTTATATAAAAATTGCAGATAGCAGAATTTAAAGGGCTTATGGTATTTGGTTCTAACAATTGTAGATAGTTTTCGCTCAAAAAAGAAAGATATTAAAGAAAAAAAATACGCAATCGTTGCCGGCATCGATACCGGGACAGTGCA
>JAZQRF010000081.1:0-25238 GCA_045629485.1 Pelobium sp.
AAACAATAACTGGCCTACCTCGCCCGAAATTCTATATTGGTCTTTGCTTAATGTAGGGGGGAGAAATTGTGGGGGTAAAACATCGCCAAGCAAGTCGCCAAAATCCACTACCTGTGATTGATAGGTAGCCTGTCCAGCAAGGTTTAATTGTGGTAAAAATCTTTTATTGGCATTTCTGATGGTATAATCTGCCGACTTATCCACCAAATCCAATTTCTTGATCGCAGGATAGTTTAACTTTCCCAATTGGTAACATTCCTCCAATGTTAATGACTGTGCGTTTGCATAGCCGGCAGTCATCAACCAACAGCTAAGGGTTAAAATAACTTTGCTAATCATTTTGCTCAATTTTCATAGATTAATTTTAGGAAATCAAGGGGGGTGGACCTTCATCATTCCCTCCTCTATGCTTTTGGTGCTGCTTGAAAATATAGAATTATGAAGAACGTACTTTATAGGTACACTGTCTGCGGATATATCTGGGTTTGTTTCTAATCACTTAAATAGAGACCGGTACTTTTGGCTCTCAGGCTCCGTGTAGCTGCAAAATCTTTTTATTAAAACTATCTGGCTTCTTGTATCTTCTTTCTTTAGGAATATCTTATTTCGTTGTTTCACAAATTTTCGCTTTCTCACATTAAAGTTTTTTTTTGAGAAAAACATAGAAACAAAAAATTGTTTAATCATTAGATTAAAACAAAAAATATTCTTGTTTTGTTTTTAGGCTACAGCAGCAATTGACGTAAGTACAATCATTACTAGCATAAGGTTATAACGCTAAAAAAATGGGTATCAATTACGTATGCAACGTCTTTTGGGTTAACACAAAAACTTCTATGATGTTATAGTCCGATAATTTACCTCTCTTATTGAAACGATTCAGTCTAAAGCCAACTTGATAGTTTCTCTAATGGGCAGATTTTCTCTCATTTAAATGTCTTTGATTTCAATTTGGTGGGGTCTTATTGGAGATGATGCTAGGTAGCAGAGAGCACAATGTTAGCGCCGTTCGAAACCATGGTTGGATTAAATGTAGAAAACCTGCTGGAATGAGTTACGAGGAAAGGAATTGTAGAAAGGGCTGCCTTTTAACGAGCAACCCTTAAAGAATTAACCAGAAATCTGGTTAGTACCCGAGAGCAGATTCGAACTGCCACACCTTTGCAGGCGCCAGCCCCTCAAGCTGGTGCGTCTACCAATTTCGCCACCCGGGTTTGTTGGGTGCAAATATATATTTAAAAAAAGAAAATCAAATATGGATTTTTAATCCGTCGTAAGCTATTTCAATATTAGAGGGCAATTCCTTCCTAATATCTTCATGCTTACCCAGCTTATGGCTGATATGTGTTAAATAAGCTTTTTCAGGTCCAATTAGTTCGATGAAATCTATTGCTTCCTGCAAAGTAAAATGAGAAATATGCTTTTCCTTTTGTAATGCATTTACAACCAAAATTTTGGATCCTTTAATTTTTTCTATTTCCTGTGCGCTTACTGTCTTTGCATCTGTGATATAAGTAAAATCCTTAATCCTGAATCCTAAAACCGGCAGCTTATAATGCATCACTTCTATAGGTGTAAATTTTATATCTCCAATCGAGAATTTTTCAGAATCTATAGTATGCAGATTTATTAATGGTATTCCAGGATATTTAAAGTCAGAAAAAATATAATAAAATTCTCTTTTTAAGGCATTTTGAACATTTTCGGATGCATATACATCTAAAGCAGCCTCCTGTTTATAATTAAATGCTCTCACGTCATCCATTCCTGCAATGTGATCCTTATGCTCATGAGTAAAAACGAGGGCATCCAGGTGCTGTACCTTTTCCCGAAGCATTTGATATCTAAAATCAGGGCCTGAATCTATAACTACTGTAGTTTCACCAGATTGAATCATAACACTACTCCTCAGCCTTTTATCTTTAGAATTTGCCGAATTGCAGACCTCGCAGTTACACGCGATAACCGGAACTCCCTGAGAGGTACCTGTACCTAAAAAAGTAACTTTCAAAGCTTCAGAGTGGTTTGTTTGAGTGAATAATAGAATTGCTTTTGCTTTTCGTTAATCAAGTTCTCGTCTAGATCTAAAGATTTTACCAGCTCAGCCAATGCCAGGATTTTACTTTCTAAATTCGAAAATTTATTGATCAGCACCATTTTACTTGTCTCAATAATACATGAACCAGTTTTAAAATTACCTTTCTCATACCTAACCTTATAACCGAAGTCTTTAAGCAAAAGTTCTAATTTTTCTAAGGTATGGTTAGTAATGGATAAAGACATATGAATTAACGTAAATCTACTACTTCTACTCCAGGATATTTAGCAGCACTGAACGAAAAGAAACCCTCAGAAACTTTAACATTTGGTGTAAACGTTTTTACTGTGTAGGTATAAATATTCCCATTTTTATCATAGACAGTAAAAGAAGAGATCTGCTTATTTTGTTTATCAATCCTTAACTTTATTTTCGAGAAAGATCTTGTTGCTAAAGGTGCCAGTTCTATATTTTGATAAACCCTGTTATTTGCTTTTACTTCACCAGTATACACATATTTAAAGCCCTTTTCGTAAATAGTAAAAATCCTTGCAGGGTTAAGAGCATCTTCGCTGTTATCAATTTCGCTTATTTGTACTTCTTTATCTTCTTTTAGATAAGTCCATTGGTTTTTACCATCTGAGATCATTTCCTGCGAAGGTAATATCACTTTAAACATATTGGTTTTTGATTTAACATATAAAGTGCCCGATTCGCTTTGTTTGGTATTTGATTGCTGGTTTGTAAATGTATAGGAAAAATCAGCTTTTACTACATCATAACTTTTAAATTTCTTACTTACCTCTGCTAAAATAGATTTGGCCTTCGCATCATTTTGCGCAAAAGATGGGCTTATGATGAACAAACCTGCTATTAATATTAATATTTCTTTTTTCAATTTCATTATTGTTATTTTTTCATATTCTCCAAGAACTGTTCCAATGCATATTCGTCCGGAATTAGTACTTCTCTTGCTTTACTCCCCTCAAAAGGTCCAACTACGCCGGCTGCTTCCAACTGGTCTATAATTCTGCCGGCCCTGTTATAACCTAATTTAAGCTTACGCTGAACCAGGGATGTAGAACCTTGCTGATGCAGTACAATTAACCTTGCAGCATCTTCAAACAAGGCATCTCTATCTGATGGATCAAAATCCTTAATTCCACCTGCATCACCATCATCTCCAACATATTCAGGCAAATCGTAAGCAGTTGCATATCCTCTCTGGTTACCAATAAATTCAGTAACCCTGTCTACCTCATGTGTATCTACAAAAGCACATTGTAAGCGAATTAAATCGTTACCTGTAGACAGTAACATATCTCCTTTTCCGATAAGCTGATCTGCGCCACCTGAATCTAAGATGGTTCTGGAATCTATTTTCGAAGTCACCCTAAATGCAAGCCTTGCCGGGAAATTCGCCTTAATCGTACCCGTTATGATATTAACTGATGGACGCTGTGTGGCAATTACCAGGTGTATTCCTATCGCTCTTGCTAATTGTGCCAAACGGGCAATAGGAGTTTCCACTTCTTTCCCTGCTGTCATCATTAAATCGGCAAACTCATCTACCACCAGAACTATAAACGGCAAAAAGCGATGTCCATTGTTTGGGTTAAGCTTACGCTTGATAAATTTCTCGTTATACTCTTTTAAGTTTCTTACTCCGGCATCTTTCAACAGGTCATAACGCTGGTCCATTTCAATACAGAGAGAGTTTAGGGTATTGATCACCTTTTTAGTATCGGTAATAATAGCATCTTCTTCCCCAGGTAATTTTGCCAGGAAGTGCCTCTCTATTTTTTTGAATAAGGTTAGTTCCACCTTTTTAGGATCTACCAACACAAACTTCAGTTGAGATGGATGTTTTTTGTAGAGTAATGAAACCAATATGGTGTTAATCCCCACTGATTTACCCTGACCGGTTGCTCCCGCAACCAACATATGAGGCATCTTCGCTAAATCCGCAATAAATACCTCGTTAGAAATTGTCTTTCCTAATGCAATAGGTAAATCCATTGTAGTATTCTGGAATTTCTCTGTAGCAACTATTGAGCTCATAGAAACCATTTCCGGATGCCTGTTTGGCACCTCTATTCCAATGGTACCTTTACCTGGCATTGGCGCAATAATTCTTATTCCTAAAGCCGCTAAACTTAAGGCAATATCATCTTCTAAATTCTTAATTTTGGATATCCTTACACCTGGAGCCGGAATGATTTCGTAAAGCGTTACGGTTGGACCAATGGTAGCTTTAATCTTATCAATCTCTATATTATAGTTATTTAACGTTTCTACAATCCGGTTTTTATTGGCTTCTAACTCGGCCGTATCAACAGAAATTTTAGCATTACCGTACTGCTCTAATAGGTTTATTTTAGGATATTGATAGGATGAAAGATCTAAAGTTGGGTCGTAAGCACCAAATTGTTCTACCAATTCCTCTGCCTTTTGTTCTTCAGGCGTAGTTTCTATAGTTAATTCCACTTCTTCTTCTACAGTTTCGGGCTCAGCTGGAACGATGGTTTCCAAATCTAAATTTGCAGCAGGACGAGGGTTCTTATCATTAACTCTGTTTACCGGAATTTCGAACTCGGTGATATTTTCGGGCAGTTCATCCGCAATAATTTCTACCGGTTTGTTAAATTGTTCTTCTCTAGAAGCACCCACAGGGATAGCCTGAGAATATTTTCTGTTATTAAACGAAGTTTCTACAATGGGCACTTCTATCTCCTCATCCTCGATTTCATCCTCTACTATTTGCCTGTGCTGGTTGATTGCATCTTCATCCTCTACAAAGGCTTCTTTTATTCTCCGTTTAGGGAGTTTAAAATCAATATTATAAGCAATAATCAAACAGCTTAAACCTGCAAAAGCGAGTAAGCCTGCAACCCCTGCCGCACCAATTTGCGCTGCCAATAATTGATTCAGATAAAAACCAAATTCACCTTCGAAGAAATGAGGATATTCTTCTATAAAATGATGAAAATAGGCTATAAAAAGTGAGGTAAAAACAATGAGAAACAAACTGTATCCCAATGTTTTAGGAAGAGAAAAAAGCCTCACTTTAAACAAAAACCGATAGCCTAAAACGGTAAAAATGAATATAAATATAAAAGAAGCTATACCAAACCATTCGTAAATAAACTGATGGGACAAAAGAGCTCCAAATTTGCCTGCCCAGTTCTGGATATTTGGATTTAAAACCCCGTTAGATCTTAATTCTTCTGTAGTTCTAAACAGGTTGCTCCACCCTCCATTCACATCTGTCACATAGCTTTGATCTTCTTCCCAGGTAAAAAGATAGGAACTAAAAGCTACCATAAAATATATAGCCAGTAAGAGTAAAAACAAACCGATGATTTTTACCAGCCTATCGTTATTAAAATTGAGAGCCGGAAAAAGATCTCTTTTCTCCTTTTCAACCTCCTTACTCCGGTCAGCTGGTGCAGATTTTTTATCCTCTCTAAATGAATTTGTTCTAAACTGATTTCCTCTAATGGGCATATATTGAGTTTTTTCGCTTTACAAATATAAACAAGGCTTAAGCTTTTCTAAATTAATAAGCCTTTTTAGTAATATAAATTATAAACACCGCCAGTAACAAATTGTACAGGCAACATAATAATTAAATTGAAGTTTTTATTGGAAGTTATGAAATTATGCACTAATATTATTTCTTAATGGAAAAGATGCAGCTAAACACCTTAGAAGAACTGATTACCGCGGCTGATGAACATGAGTTAAAAGCGTATTTAGAAACTCATCCTGGTGCTTTACAAGAACCAACAAGTTTTGGAGTTTCTCCACTCATGCTTTCCTGCTATTATCAAAAGCCTGCCTTAACTAAAGTATTGTTAGAATATAATCAGGACATAGACTTTTTTGAAGCTTGTGCCGCAGATAAATTTGATGTTGTAGCACATAAATTATATCAGAATCCTGAAATTTTACAGCAATTTTCTAGTGATGGATTCTCTGCCTTAGGGTTAGCCTGTTATTTTGGGAACGAAGAAATTGCCCGTTACCTTGTTCTTAAAGGCGCTGAAGTTAATTTACCCTCTAACAATAACTTTAGTGTATTTCCACTCCATTCGGCTACAGCCGGAAATTTCACCAATATTGCCCGGATGTTATTAGAGAATAATGCGGTGCCAAATGTGGTACAGCAATCTGGCATTACTCCTCTTCATTCTGCGGCTCAGAACGGGAATATAGAAATGATTATTATGTTACTCGAGAAAGGTGCAGATGTGAACCTAAGAATGGAAGGTGGAAAATTACCATCTGATTTGGCAAAAGAAAAAGGGTTTATGGAAATAGCCGAAATTTTAGCTTAACTAAATTTCCCAATACTTTAAACGGGCTTTTTTGATATAATTCCTGATATCTAAAGTAAATGCTGCAAGGAAATATACCAATAAGGGAAAACCTACGGCCAGGAATGAAACATAGATAAAAAACAACCTTATCCTGGTAATAGAGATTTTAAATCTCTCACCCAGATAGGTACAAACCCCAAAAGAATACCTTTCTAAAAAAATAATAATACGCTGAAACATGTGTTTTTAAGGTTTTAGAATTTTTATTCCAATACTACAATTTAGACATTTTTTTTGATTACAATAATTATTTTTCATTTGCAGTAATGCCTGGGATTCAAACGAAGAACGAGCTCTTATTCCTAACACTGCAAATTTATTAACAATTAGATTCTTTTCGGCTTTAAGCGTTTGTAAAATATCATCTGCATTTTGCACATACTGTTCTTTATCCATTTCTTTCCCATAAGAAAACAATAAAGGCGCAACAGTATTAATCAGTAAAACATCAACAGAACTATTGCCTATTTGTTTGCTAAGCCGTTTTTGTTCATGGTCGAATAGATAATGACTCTTCCAATAGTCGTTAACAGGCAATTCAATGAATAATGATTTCAGAGCTTTTACATCTTTTGTTTCCAGAATTTTAGAAAAAAGATGAACTGATTTTATAATTAATGCAGAAAATTGCCCTAATCGAATTGTCGGGAAATTATCAGGTCTGGTTTTAGCAAACTTCCACAAATAAGCATCAATGCTTTTAAGACCATATTTGTTTTTTAAAAAGCTATATTCAATTTTCAGCTTTTGAGGATACTCGTCTTTAAAATTATTATCTAACAAGCCCGCTACCCCAAAAACAAGAGCTTCTATTTGTAACGGCTGATCTTTATGTTTAGCAAGTAGCTGCTGAGGAAGATTCTTAGCCAGCATTTCGAAAGGCAAACAATTTACTTTAAAACCAAAACTTCGGGCCAGGCTGATATAAAAAGTATCTTCCCAACTACCTTTTAAATGGTATAAGAGTTCCTTAAAATATCCCGATTTCTCCTCCAGTCGTTCAACCAACATTCGGTCTAACCACTGCTTAATAGTAAACTCGTCTACCTTCGCAAGTTGATGTTCACATGGTATCCAGTGCGCCTGACCAGATAGGGCATTAACCTTAAGAATCAGATCAGGATCTACAAGATGTTGTAATTCCAATACAGGAATAATCGTTCGGTCTGAATGATAAACATCGACATCATTGATCCAAACTACATGAAGAATAACATTATCATAAGCCTGATCTGTATCGTGAGTGTGCTTATACCAATCTGATGATCGGAGATGTATCTCTACGTTTCCTGCCCATAATGTTTCCTCAATTTTAATCTTTGCGTGATAAAAGTCTGGCCCCGCATCCGGGTTTGCACTGCCCGGATGGATAATTTCAAGACTATGATTTAATGTGGTTTTTAAATCCTGATGATTAAATAATCTAAATTTCCAGATATAATGAAGTATACTTTCTTGAGCAAGCATACATAAATCTAAAAAATAATTTATTTAAACAAAAAACAAAATCCTCAATAACAGCCTAAAAACCAATAGCTTTCAACTCAGCTTCCATTTCTTGCTGTATCAGAAGTGCCTGTTCACGGGCCTTTTCTGCAAAATCTTCTGAAGCGGAAGCATAAATTATTGCTCTGGAAGAATTCACAATTAAGCCGCAATCTTTATTCATTCCGTATTTACAAACATCGGCTAAAGATCCACCCTGGGCACCTACACCTGGTACCAACAGAAAATGATCGGGTGCCAATTTTCTAATTTCCAAAAATGCTTCACCCCGCGTTGCTCCCACCACATACATCATTTCTGAAGCTGTAGCCCATTGCTGGGAAGTTTTAATTACGCTTTCAAATAATTTATCTTCATCGCTTTTTAGAAGTTGAAAATCCTTGCTGCCTTCATTAGAAGTTAGAGCCAGCAGAATAACCCATTTATCTTTAAAATTCAAAAATGGAGTAACTGAATCTTTACCCATATAGGGAGCAACTGTAACAGAATCAAAACTCATCTCTGAGGATGAAGCTTCAAAAAATGCTTTGGCATACATAGCTGATGTATTACCAATGTCTCCTCTTTTTGCATCGGCTATAGAGAAAGTGTTCTTAGGTAAATATTTATAAGTATCTATTAATGCTTGCCAGCCTTTGAGTCCATTACACTCGTAAAAAGCAGTGTTTATCTTATATGAAACACACAAATCCTGTGTGGCGTCTATTATTTGTTTATTAAACTCCAATACAGGATTTTCGTATTTAAGAAGGTGCTTTGGTATTTTATTCAAATCAGTATCCAGTCCTATACTTAAAAAAGATTTTTTGAGTTTTATTTGATCAATAATTTCGGCTCTTTTCATTCAAATATGATTTTGGCTGTAAAATTGTATAAAAAACATTAAAGAGTTTAAAAATAATCACAAAAAAAATTTGAACTTAAAAATTATTTATCTACAATTGCAAAGAATTCTCGATTTATCTTTGTTCTACAGATTACTATTAATTTTCTAATTCAAATAAGCAAAATTTTCTACTGTAGTTAAAAGATCAAATTCTAATAATAATTCCTTGAAAATAATCCATTTTTAATGTTTAACAACATAAACGAATTAAACGATAAGCTTGTTTCCGAGCTTCGTGAAATCGCAAAAAGCTTTGGGGTAGAAAAAACCGACGAGCTGCGAAAAGCAGAATTAATTGCTAAAATTAAAGAGCAACATGAATTAATTACTGCGGCAAAATCTGAATCATCTCCTGATGTAGCAGCGGTTGTTGAAGAAGAAAAACCCAAGAAAAGGGCAAGAACCATTAAAGCCGGGGTCGAAGAAGTTAAGCCAAAAACTAGAACACCAAGAGAAGAAGTTTCTCTGTTTGATTCTCCGGCAGAGAAAAGTGCTTACGCTGAGAACAAAGAGGATGTTCGAACTGAGCCAACTACTATGGCAGTTTCTTCTCCGGAAGTATCTACTGAAAACCCGGAAACTAAAGCAGATCAGCGTCCTATAAGAGAAAAATCTGGTAACGGACGTCAAAGAAACCAGGAATCTGCTTTTGATTTTGATAATGTAATCACCAATGAAGGAGTTTTAGAAATTATGCCTGATGGTTATGGTTTTTTAAGATCTTCGGATTACAATTACCTAACATCACCTGATGACATTTATGTTTCTCAATCTCAGATTAAACTTTTTGGTTTAAAAACAGGAGATACAGTTAGGGGAAGTATTAGGCCTCCTAAAGAAGGTGAGAAATATTTCCCATTGGTTAGAGTAGAATCTATTAATGGTAGAATTCCAGCTGAGGTAAGAGACAGGGTTCCTTTTGATTACTTAACGCCGCTTTTCCCTTCAGAAAGATTAAACTTATTCACAAAACCTGGAGATTATTCTACCAGAATTATGGATTTGTTTACTCCAATAGGAAAAGGACAGCGTGGCTTAATTGTAGCGCAGCCTAAAACTGGTAAAACAAATTTATTAAAAGAGGTTGCTAATGCCATTGCTGCTAACCATCCAGAAGTTTATCTGATTATCTTATTAATTGATGAACGTCCGGAAGAGGTGACTGACATGGCAAGAAACGTAAGAGCAGAAGTTATTTCTTCTACTTTTGATGAGCCTGCCGAAAGACACGTTAAAATCGCAAACATTGTTTTAGAGAAAGCTAAAAGAATGGTAGAATGCGGACATGATGTTGTTATTCTTCTGGATTCTATCACGCGTTTAGCCAGAGCTTACAATACAGTTGCCCCAGCATCTGGTAAAATTCTTTCTGGTGGTGTGGATGCCAACGCATTACATAAACCCAAAAGATTTTTTGGTGCTGCAAGAAATATAGAGGACGGAGGTTCTTTAACTATTTTAGCTACAGCATTAACAGATACAGGTTCTAAAATGGACGAAGTAATCTTCGAAGAATTTAAAGGAACAGGTAATATGGAATTACAATTAGATAGAAAATTATCTAACAAACGTGTATTCCCTGCTATCGATCTTACGGCATCAAGCACAAGAAGAGATGATTTATTATTAGATAAAGAAGCTTTACAAAGAATCTGGATACTAAGAAACCATCTTGCAGATATGAACTCTCAGGAAGCTATGGAATTCTTACTGACTCAGGTACGTGGTACAAAAACCAACGAAGAATTTCTAGTTTCAATGAATAGCTAATTATTGGAACAAAATAACAAGAACAAAGCTAAAGATGATCTTTAGCCTTGTTCTTTACTCCTTCATCATAAACCATGAAAAAACACATTCCAAACGCAATTACCTGTGCAAATCTTTTATCAGGATGTATAGGAATTGTATATGCTTTTAATGGTGATCTCAAAACGGTTGCCTTTTTAGTTATTTTATCCGGAATATTTGATTTTTTTGATGGCTTTGCTGCGAGGTTACTGAATGTAAAGTCTGAGATTGGGAAAGAATTGGATTCCCTGGCGGATGTCATCAGTTTTGGTTTTTTACCCGGGGTAATTATTTTTCAGCTGTTAAGAATAGAGAACCCGGTTTATTTATCTTATTTAGCATTTTTAATTCCGGTTTTTTCTGCCCTTAGGCTGGCAAAGTTTAATATTGATACAAGACAGACAGAAGAGTTTATTGGCTTAAATACACCAATGAATACATTCTTCATTATTTCTTTACCTTACCTGGCAGATGAGTTTGGGTTTATAACGAACGCCTGGTTCTTGATTGGATTAGTGATGGTATTATGCTGGCTCCTTATTAGTGAAATACAGCTGTTTTCTATGAAAATCAGTAGTTTATCATGGGCAGATAATAAGTATAAGTTTATTTTCATTATACTTTCCCTGGTAAGCCTTGCTTTGTTTCAATTTAGCGCTATACCAATTGTTTTTGCACTATACATTGTAATTTCTCAATTACATTTTAATGCTTTAAGGGTAAAGCCAGGATTATAAGTTCACAAGCTCAAATAATTAATCGTTTACAAAAGATCTTGTTTTTTAGCTTCCAGCTTAGAAAAGATAGTTTCAAAAACTTCCTGTAATTGATCTATTTTAAAAACTATTCCCTCATAATTCTCTTCATTTCTCCCGTCTTTTTCTATCTCTGCCATCACCTCTTTAGCCGAATCTACGCCCATAAATGCTAATGTTGGCTTTATTTTATGAGCTAATTCGGCAATTTTTCTCCATTCTTTAGCTGCTACTGCCCCATTGAGTTCGGTGATATGCCCTGGGGTTTGTGCCAAAAATATATCGATCATTTCAATTATAAATTCTTTATTTCCACCGGAAACTTCTTCTAAATAGGAAAGGTCTAATACGATTTTATTATTTATGCTCATGAATTATATTTTTTTACCTCAATATTATCTTTACAGCCTGAATATAGGGTTTTAATTGTTTTTTTTTGCACAGGATGAATAAAATTCGGAATAATTTCTAACAATGGCGTCAAAACAAACCTTCTTTCTGCAATATAAGGATGCGGGATTACAAGATTTTTTAGATTTATTATTTCATGATCATAGAATAGAATATCAATATCCATAGTTCTTTCGCCCCAGTGCTTTTTTCTTTCTCGCCCCAATAAATCCTCAATTTTATGAATTTCTTCTAAAACTTTTAAAGGAGTTAAACACGTTTCAGCTATCAATGCCTGGTTAAGAAAATCGGGTTGGTTTGTATTTCCCCACGCCTGTGTCTCGTAAACAGAAGATTTTTCTATAACCTTTCCAATATGAAGATTAATCAGATCAATAGCTGTTGCTAGATTGGATAGCCTATCTCCTAAATTTCCGCCTAAAATCAAATATACTTTAAACATATATAGTGTAACAATTGTTATTGATGATTATCTAAACTTATATTTGCTCATCATTACATCGTTAAAATTTCCAAATGAAACAATTCTTTAAATTTGTTTTAGCATCAATGTTAGGAATTTTCCTTGCATTTACAATCTTATTTATCATTTTAATTGCAGGCATTTCTGCTTTTGTGAGTTCAACTACCGAGACTTCTTTCCAGGTAAAAGAAAATTCTATTCTGCATGTTAATTTAAACTATCCTATCAAAGAAAGATCTTCTTCAAATCCTTTCGATGATGTAAATATTGGCCCTATAAAATCAGAAAAGGCTCTGGGCTTAAATGATATCCTTAAAAGTATAAGAGCTGCTAAAACAGACGATAAAATTAAGGGTATATATTTAGATGTTAACTACATAACAACAGGTATGGCTACGCTTGAAGAAATAAGAAACGAGCTGCTAAACTTTAAAAAATCAGGTAAATTCATAATAGCTTATAGCGAAATTTATAGCCAGGGAGCTTATTATCTTGCTTCCGCAGCAACGAAAGTATATTTAAATCCTCAGGGTGTACTTGAATTAAAAGGCTTTAGTTCTAATATCAGCTTTTTAAAAGGTGCTTTAAATAAGTTAGACATTGAAGCACAAATTATAAAAGTAGGGACTTACAAAAGTGCCGTTGAACCTTTTATTTTAGAAAGCATGAGTGATGCTAACCGCACTCAAATGACTTCTTTACTTAACTCTTTGTTTGATAACTTCACGAAGAATATAGCCATAAGCAGAAAACTACCTCAGGATTCAGTTTTAGCAATCGCTAATCAATTATTGTCACGTTCACCAGAAGATGCAGTAAAACTAAATCTTGTTGATGCCTTAAAATATAAAGATGAGGTACTTTTAGAACTAAAAAAGTTAACGAAAACGGATAAAAAAGATGATTTAAATGCAGTAGGCATCTTTGAATATGTATCTTCCGTTTCTTCAAAAAATTCTTCAAAAGACAGAATTGCAGTGGTTTATGCTAATGGTGATATTATGGGTGGCGAAGGAGATGATAATACAATCGGTTCTGAAGGAATTTCTAAGGCAATAAGAAAAGCTCGTGAAGACGAAAAAGTTAAAGCAATAGTTTTAAGAGTAAACAGTCCTGGCGGCAGTGCTTTAGCATCTGATGTGATCTGGAGAGAAGTTGTATTAACCAAAAAAGTAAAACCTATTATTGTTACCATGGGTGATTATGCTGCCTCAGGAGGTTATTATATTGCTTGTGCTGCTGATTCTATTTTTGCAGAACCTAATACAATTACCGGATCTATTGGCGTTTTCGGAATTCTGCCCAACATGAAAGGCTTTTTCAATAATAAACTGGGGGTTACTTTTGATGGCGTTAAAACCAGTGAGTTTGCCGATTTAGGAAGTATAACACGTCCATTAACCGCTACAGAAACGATGATTTTGCAGAAGGAGGTGAACAGAACTTATAATGACTTTACCAGGCGTGTTGCTGAAGGCCGGAAACTTTCACAAACTTTTGTAGACAGTATTGGGCAGGGCAGAGTTTGGACCGGCAGTCAAGCTCTTAAATTAGGTTTAGTGGATAGAATTGGGCATATAGAGGATGCTGTCAAATCTGCTGCAAAAAAAGCTAAAATAGAGGATTACAAAATTGTAAATTACCCCGAGAGAAAAAGTGGTATTATGAGCTTCCTGGATAATACTGGTGATAATATCAAATCCTATTTTGTTAAACAAGAATTAGGAGAAACTTATAACTACTATAAAAAAGTTAAGGAAACTATTAATTTAAAAGGAATACAGGCTAAAATGCCTTATGATATTGTAATAGAGTAAGTCCATTGGCTTTTTATAAATCCCTTTAAAATAAATTTAAAGGGATTTTTCTTTTTCATTAGATTTTAATAGGCCTTATAATATTCATTTATAACTTTGATGTTTTTAATAACAATGGAGAATAAAGAAATATCAAAAGCGCTAAAGTTGCTATCTCAATTGATGGAGCTTCACAATGAAAATCCGTTTAAGATAAAATCAGTTGCGAGTGCATCATTTAAAGTAGATAAACTTCCATTCAAGTTAAAAGATAAGTCGCTTTCAGAACTGGAGCAGGTAGAAGGAATTGGAAAAAGTACAGCTTCAAAAATATGGGATTTATTGCAGATTGGCACTATTAAAGAACTCAATACATTAATATCTGCAACGCCTCCAGGTGTTTTAGATATGCTCAATATTAAAGGATTAGGTCCAAAAAAAATAATTATTATTTGGCAGGGCTTAGGAATAGAAAATGTTGGAGAACTTTATTATGCCTGCAATGAAAACAGACTTATAGAAGCCAAAGGATTTGGTTTAAAAACACAGGAAGAAATAAAAAAAGCAATAGAGTTTAAAATGGCCAGTTCGGGCAGGTCTCTATATGCAAAAATCGAGGCTACTGCATTAAATTATCAACAATATTTTAGCTCCTTAATTTTTAAAATTGATGCGAATTCTAAAGTATTAATTACTGGCGAATTTAGAAGAAAATGCGAAATTATTGATGAACTGAGCTTTTTAATCTGCACCTCTCACTTCCCTGAAGCCATTGAACATATTCGCTCTTCGGTAGATTTAAATATCCAGCAAGATTCTGAAAATGAGATCTCCTTTAAAGATGCAAACGGCATTTCTATCAAGTGTTATTTTACTACTGCAGAAAATTTAGGATCACGCTTATTTGAAACTACAGGATCAGAACAACATGTTAGCAGCATCAAAGCGATATTGGGCCATTCTTCATTTTCATCAGAAGAAGAGTTGTATCAATCAATAGATTTAAACTATATAGAACCAGAATTAAGAGAAGGCTACAAAGAAATAGAATTAGCAAAAACTCATCAATTACCTATTCTTATAAATTTTGAAGATTTAAAAGGTGCTTTACATAACCACAGTACCTGGAGCGATGGTGTGCATACAATTGAAGAAATGGCAATTTTCTGTAGAGATGTTTTAAAGTTGGAATATTTAGGTATTTCCGATCACTCTAAAACTGCTGTATATGCAAGTGGTTTAAGTATAGATAAAGTATTACAACAACAAGAAGAAATAGAGCATTTAAACCAAAAATTAAGTCCTTTTAAAATTTTCAAAGGTATAGAATCTGATATCCTCTCGGATGGCAGTTTGGATTACCCTGAAGAGATTCTTAAAAGATTTGATTTTGTGGTAGCATCCATCCATTCTAACATAAAAATGGATGAAGAAAAAGCAACCAATCGTTTATTGAAAGCAATAGAAAATCCCTATACAACAATATTAGGCCATCCAACAGGCCGGTTGTTGTTAAGCAGAAGCGGTTACCCTATAGATTTTAAAAAAGTAATTGATGCCTGCGCCTCTAACCATGTTGCTATAGAAGTTAATTCAAATCCTTTAAGATTAGATTTGGATTGGAGGTGGCACCAGTATGCATTAGATAAAGGGGTAATTTTAGCTATTAACCCTGATGCACATAGAAATGAAGGTTTTCTGGATATGCGCTATGGAGTGAATGTTGCAAGGAAAGGTGGATTAAATAAAGAAAAATGCCTAAATTCTTTTAATTTAGCAGAAATTTCAAGTTATTTTGAAAACAGAAAAAAATCAATTTAATTGATTCTATACAGGTATAAAATGATCAGTACTCTTTGTAACCAAATATTTCAACAGTCTATAAACGATTATCATATTCATAACGAAATTGATTTCGATCAAGCCAACCCTTATCCGCCTCAAACAATCGAGTATTTACTATATAAAAAAAACTGGATTGATACTGTACAGTGGCACATGGAAGATGTTGTGAGAAATCCGAATATTGATCCTGTTGAAGGTTTGTATTGGAAAAGAAGAATTGATGCTCAAAACCAAATTAGAACAGATCTGGTAGAGTATATAGATAGCTATTTCTTAGAAAAATTTAAAGGAATTGAGCCAAAAAACACTGCCAAAATTAATACGGAAAGCCCGGCCTGGGCTATTGACAGACTTTCTATTCTTGCCCTAAAAATTTTCCATATGCAGGAAGAAGCTGAGCGAGAAAATGCTTCAGCCGAACATCGGGAAAATTGCACTAAAAAATTAGAAATTCTATTACAGCAAAGAACAGATCTTTCTCAATCTATAGATGATTTACTTTTAGATATAGAAAATGGAGATAAGTATATGAAAGTTTATAAACAACTGAAAATGTATAACGATCCGAGCTTAAACCCGGTTTTGTATAACCTAAAAAATCAATAAATGGATAAAAGGAGAAAAATCCTTATTATTCGTTTTTCTGCTATGGGAGATGTTGCGATGACAGCTCCTGTTGTTAAACAAATAGCTGCACAAAATCCCGATGTAGATTTTTTATATTTAACCCGGCCCCTCTTCAATCCTTTCTTTGATAACATCTCCAATTTGGAGTTTTATGCTTTTAAACCTGATAATTATAAAGGTTTATCAGGTTTGTACCAGCTATATAAAGAACTAAAAGAATTAAATATTGATGCCCTTGCCGACCTTCATTTCAACCTCAGGTCTAGAATAATTTCCTTCTTTTTTATGCTCTCAGGCATTAAAACCATCCACGTGGATAAAGGTAGAGAAGAGAAAAAAGCGTTAACCAGCAAAATCGATAAAAATCTCAGGCCACTAAAACCCATGTGGATGAGATATACAGATGTTTTCAGGAAGCTTTCTTTAAACGCCACAATAGTCAATGAACTTCCCCAATCTGAGCAGGACATGCTGGATGAAGATATAATCGCTATAAGCGGAAATAAAGAAAACCAAAAATGGATTGGTATTTCACCATTCGCACAGCATATTCAGAAAATCTATCCATTAGAAAAAATGGAGGTGGCTATCCATCTATTATCCAATCTCAATTATAAGCTATTTATTTTCGGCGGAGGTGAGCAGGAACAATTAATCGCGGAGAAATGGCAAATGCAGTATCCAAATGTAATTTCTACCATTGGTAAATTAAAAATCCACAATGAATTAAAGCTAATCTCTAATTTGGATGTAATGATCAGCATGGATTCTTCTGGGATGCACCTGGCCTCTTTAAGAGGCATAAAAGTTGTTTCCGTTTGGGGAGCCACCCATCCTTTTGCAGGATTTTTAGGATTTGGACAGCAGGAAGATAATTGCGTTCAAACTCAATTATATTGCCGGCCATGTTCGGTGTATGGAAATAAGCCTTGTTTTAGAGGAGATCTGGCGTGTTTAAATTTAATTGAGCCTGAACAGATTGTTAAAAAAACTTTAAATATCATCAATAATGGCTAAGAAGCTACTCATTGTAAGACATGCAAAATCTGACTGGGGAGAAGCAGGCCTTAAAGATTTTGACAGACCATTAGCTGCCAGAGGGGAAAAAAATGCTCCGGGAATGGGAAAACACCTTTTAAAAAATGGCATAAAACCCAATGCCATCATTTCGAGTCCTGCTTTAAGAGCAATCACAACCTGTAAACTTATTGCAGGTGAACTAGGACTCGAAAATAAAATTGTGTTAGAGCCAAAAATCTATGAGGCCACTCATCAAACGCTATTAAATATTGTAAACAATTTCGATAATGCTGATGACCTAGTAGCTTTATTTGGACATAATAATGGCATTACTGACCTCGTGATATATTTAACCGATGCCGATATTTATAATATTCCAACTTGCGGAGCGGTACTCATCGAATTCCCTTTTGACGATTGGAAAATGATTAGCAAAAGCACAGGAAACCTCCTATTTTTTGTATCTCCAAAAAACATTTAATTTATACGGTAAACTTTGCCTGGTAAAGAGATGATAATCCCTTGCATTTCGAGTCCCAATAAAGCCAATGCGAGCTTACTTTGTGGCATGTTTAAAATAGCTTGAAGATCATCAATAGCAATTGTATCGTAATCTTTTATAGTATTGTAAATCTTTTGCTCTTCGGTATTTAAATTTGGTAGCACCTGTAATTGTTTGGTAGCCATTTTCGGAAGATCATCTTTGTACCAGCCCATAATGTATTCCAAATCTTCAACCCTTGTTAACAAATTTGCCCGATTTGTTTTAATTAAAAAATTACAACCGTCAGAGTATTCGTCGTCAATCCTTCCGGGAACGGCAAACACATCTCTGTTGTAAGAATTGGCAATCTCAGCGGTAATCAGCGCACCTCCGGTCTTAGTGGCTTCTATAACCAATGTGGCATCAGCCATCCCGGCAATTATCCTGTTTCTTTTGGGAAAATTTTGCCTGTCTGGATTAGTCTGTGATGGAAATTCGGTAAGTAAGCCACCACTTTCCAGCATTTTTTCTGCAACCGGACGGTGTAATGATGGATAGATTCTATCAAGACCATGTCCTAAAACACCCACTGTTGCAATATTATGTTCTAAAGATGATTTATGAGCGGCAATATCAATACCATAAGCTAGTCCACTTACTACTAAAAGATTGTGAGACTTTAGTCCTTCGATTAGCTGATTACAAAATTGCTTTCCATAAGAAGTTGCATTTCTGGTACCTACAATTGCAATAACTTTTTGATTGTTTAAATCCGCCTTACCCTTAAAATACAACATAACGGGTGCATCCAGGCAGTTTTTTAGCTTTCTTGGGTATTTATCAGAGGTTATAAAAAGAGGCTGAATTTTATATTTCTCTATGAATTTTAATTCCTGTTCTGCCCTGTTAAAAGAACCGTGATTTATAATAGCATCGGCAATTTTAGAACCAATGCCAGGAATTTTTTCGAGATGTCTTTTTTTAGCTTTAAAAATTTCCTCGGTATTGCCACAGTAGCTCAATAGGGTTCGGATGGTGACACCACCAATCCCTTTGATCATCGTAAGAGCTATTTCTTGCAGCATTATATAAACAATACCTCAAGTTAAAAAATCTCTGAAAAATAACTATAAAAAAATGAAATTATTTATTGAGCAGGGAAGTAAACAACATATTTTGTTTCGAAAAACTCTTCGTCAAAATACTCTTGTAATGGATAAAGTTGAATGCTTTTCACTCCAGATTCCTTTAGCTCTGCTGTGAGATCACCTCCTTTTAGATACAAAACTCCGTTTTTAAGATCACCTATAGATTGATTTTTAAACTTGCCCCTTACCCATGGATAAAAGTCTTTGAGTTGAGTGACTGCTCTTGATACTACAAAATCAAATTTCTGATTAACTTGTTCTGCTCTGCTGTGGATGGCTTTAAGATTTTTCAGATCAATACCTTGAGCCACTTCCTTTACCACTTTGATTTTTTTACCAATAGAATCCACCAGCAAAAAATCTGTATCCGGAAACAAAATAGCCAAGGGAATGCCTGGAAAACCACCACCTGTACCCACATCCAGGATATGCTGTCCGGGTTTAAAGGCACAAACTTTAGCAATGCCTAAAGAATGCAAAATATGTCTTTCGTATAATAAATCAATATCTTTTCTACTGATTACATTAATTTGAGAATTCCAATGGCTATACAAATCAAACAATTTATTAAATTGTTCAATCTGCTCATCAGACAAATTTGGAAAATATTTGAAAATTATATCAGAAATCACTACCGGTTGTATTCTTACGTTTGTATAAAATATTTGATAATAGAGCTCTTCCTCTAAACAATTGGGCTTTAACAGTACCTAAAGGTAAATCTAACTGGATAGCTATCTCTTCATAAGAAAGCTCATCGTAATACCTTAAAATTATTAAAGTTTTATATCTAGCGGGTAATTTATCTATAATTTCTTTCAATTGTTCGGTTTGCTGCTTTTTAATAGAAAATTCTTCTGGATTTAAGATATCGCTTTTGAATTCCAATAGTCGATCCTCTCCTTCTTCAGAAGTATAATTATCTATAGAAGTAGTAACCACACGCTTTTTCCTTATAAAATCAATACTACTATTGGTTGCGATTCGAAAGAGCCATGTACTAAAAGCAAAATCGGGTTTATATTTCTCGAGATTTTCGAAAGCCTTACCAAAGGTAGAAACAGTTAAATCCATTGCATCATCTTTATTGTTTACCATTTTCAAAACCATAAAATAAATGGAATCTTTATATCGATGCATCAACTCTGCATAAGCTTTTTGATTGCCCGCCTTTGCGCTTGTAACCAGATTAAAATCATTCCGGGCATTTTCCGAAAAATTAGGATTTACTTCCATATTACATTCTTTTTAAATAAACCCCGTATAGATAATGCACTTAAATATAAGTAATAAACAGGGTCTAAAATAATTACCCAAGCTAACAGATCTTTATATCTTAATTTTATTAAAGATTTATAATACACCAGACTTTGTACCAAAAAGCGAAAAGCAAATAAAATGCTTACAAAAGCTATTTCTATTTTTAAACTTAAACAACAAATCATCAAAATATAAAAACCTACAGCTGACAAGCCCTGGATACTGAGTTTTAGTTGATGTTCTTTTTTATAAGCTTTCCCGGCGCCCAGATGCCGTGTTTTTTGAGACCAGTAAGATGCCCAGCTTGGTTTTGGCTCGCTCCAGGTATGTGAACCTGGTCTTATTTCTATTGCGGTATTTTTAACAGTTGCATTTTGGTTAACAAATAAGTCATCGTCACCGGATGGAATATGCATATGCGAAGCAAAACCCTTTCCTTTAAAAAATAAAGACTTTTTATAGGAAAGATTTCTTCCTACACCCATATAAGGCATCCCATGTAAAGCAAAGGAAAAGTAATTTATGGCAGTTTGAAAAGTTTCGTATCGAATCAGGAGATTTAATAAACCTCTTTTCCTTTCATAAGGGGAGTAACCTAAAACAATTTCTGTATCTTCATTGGCATAATTAGAACATATATTTACTAACCAATAATCAGAATCTGGTCTGCAATCTGCATCGGTAAATACTATAATTTCATTTTTTGCAGCCTTTATACCCAATGTTGCTGCAAATTTTTTCCCAGTTTTAAATCTTGGATGTTCTTGTTTCACCACAACTTTTAAGTTGGGATAGAGTTGCTGAAACTCTCTTAAAACTTCATCGCTATTATCAAGCGAACAATCATTCACTACAATAACCTCAAAATCGATATTTTTTTGATTAAAGATAAATGGAAGATTTTTTTTGAGATTTGAGGCCTCATTACGAGCACAAATAATTACCGAAACCGGCAAATTACATCCCTGTGCATTTTCAGCTATTTTAAAAGAACCTAGCTTTTGTTGCACTACAATGAGGTAGTACAATTGTATGATAAAAAAAATCTGTAAAAGAATTAACAGTGCGTAGTAAAAGTATGCTTCCAATATTAAATAATAATTTGCAAAGTTCTCAAATTTAGGTTAAAATCAAACTCTGTTTTGATTATTACTGATTTTTTTAACAAATTATATTATGCTAATTAATACATGTTAAATAAGCGCAATATTCAGGGAAACATAAGCCTGATGGTGCGCTAAATTTTGCTATTTTTGCAACTCTTTATATCAAATTTATTTAATGAAGTTTAAGTTAGCAGCGCAAGACCCTAATTCAAAAGCAAGAGCAGGCGAAATTACTACAGATCATGGCACCATACAAACTCCTATTTTCATGCCTGTTGGCACCGCTGGGACTGTTAAAGCAATCCATCAGCGTGAGTTAAAAGATGATATAAAGGCGCAAATTATTTTAGGGAACACCTACCATTTATACCTGAGACCTGGATTGGATGTTATCGAAAAAGCGGGCGGCCTCCATAAATTTATTGGATGGGACAAGCCAATTCTAACCGATAGTGGAGGTTATCAGGTATATTCTTTAACAGAGGTGAGGAAGATTAGAGAAGAAGGTGTTACCTTTAAATCACATATAGATGGCTCAAAACATTTGTTTACACCAGAAAATGTAATGGATATCCAAAGAGTGATTGGGGCAGATATTATTATGGCTTTTGATGAATGTACGCCTTATCCATGCGATTATGGTTATGCGAGACGGTCAATAGACATGACTCATCGCTGGCTAAAACGCTGCATCCAAAGATTTGATAGTACAGAACCTAAATACAATTATGCACAAACGCTTTTCCCAATCGTACAGGGGTCGGTTTATAAAGATTTAAGAAAAAAATCAGCTGAATTTATTGCAGAACAAGGCCGGGAAGGTAATGCAATTGGAGGATTATCTGTAGGTGAACCGGCAGAAGAAATGTATGCGATGACAGAAGTAGTCTGTGATATTCTCCCTTACGAAAAACCTAGATATCTAATGGGTGTAGGCACTCCTATTAACATTCTGGAAAACATTGCTTTAGGTATTGATATGTTCGATTGCGTAATGCCCACCAGGAATGCAAGGAATGGGATGTTATTCACTAGAAATGGTTTTATCAATATCAAAAATGAAAAATGGAAGGATGATTTTTCGCCAATAGACCCGGATAGCGATTTATTTTCTGACCAGGTTTACACAAAAGCGTATTTAAGACATCTTATTCACTCTAAAGAAATTTTAGGCGCACAGATTGCTACCTTACATAATCTTCATTTCTACATTTGGCTGGTAAAAGAAGCAAGAGAAAGAATTGTTGCCGGCGATTTTTACGATTGGAAAAATAAAATGGTTAAAGTATTAGGTCAGAGACTATAAATGAAATTCCTAGATAATTACATCAAAATAATAGACTGGTACATTATCAAAAAGTACCTTGGGACATTTATTTTTACCCTTTTACTGTTTGTAGTTATCTCTGTAGTTTTTGATATTTCGGAAAAACTAGACGATTTTTTGAAAAGCAAGGCCACTTTTAATCAGGTGGTATTTGAATATTATGGAGGTTTTATTCCATTTTATTTAAACTTCTTATCTCCTCTCATTAACTTTATAGCTGTTATTTTCTTTACAGCTAAAATGGCCGACCAAACTGAAATTGTCCCTATTTTAAGCGGCGGAGCAAGTTTTAACAGGTTCCTAAGACCCTATTTCATAGCTTCTACAGTTATTTTTCTGGTTAACGTAGTCTTCAATCTGTTCATCATCCCTGAAACCAACAGGTTAATGATTAATTTCGAAAACAATTACATTAAAATAAAAGAAACCACAAGGAGCAATGTTCACCTGCAATTAGATGAAGGCACCTATATATACATGGAGTCTTTTGATAATTTAAGCAATTCTGGATACAGGTTTTCTATCGAAGAATTCGATAAAAAAGAGTTAAAATCTAAACTGATGGCTGATAGAATTCTTTGGGATTCTGTCTCTAACAAATGGAAAATCGAGAATTACACAATCAGAACAGTTAACGGCCTTAAAGAAAAAATGGAGTCGGGAGTGAGTAAAGATACCACCCTGGACATGAAACCTATTGACTTTGATATTAGAGACAACATCTATTCGGCAATGAATTATTGGGAGTTAAACGAAAAAATAGAAAAGGAAAAAATCCGTGGTTCTGGGGTGATGGTAAATCTCGAATTAGAAAAATATAAGCGATATGTTTATCCTTTTTCAACTTATGTTTTAACATTAATTGGGGTTGCTTTATCATCTCGAAAGGTAAGAGGGGGAGTTGGCTTACCTCTTGGATTAGGAATTTTACTAAGCTTTTTATACATCTTATTCATCCAGTTCGCCAACGTTTTCGCCTTAAAAGGGGGCTTTCCCCCGCTGCTGGCAGTACTCACTCCTAATATTCTATTCGGAATTTTAGGTGTATACCTCGCCATAAAAGCTCCAAAATAGAGCTTTCTTAAGCTTTCAGAAGTGATGGAATACTCAATATTTTGATCACTTTTGTATATGAAATTTAAACTCAGCAACATACTAATTCTTCATATCACGGTTCTTGTTTGGGGCTTTACGGCTATACTTGGAGCGCTCATTTCTATCAACGAAATTCACCTTGTTTGGTACAGGGTACTTATTGCTTTCATTAGTTTATACCTGTATTTCAGATATAAAAAGATAAATATCAGACTTAAAAAAAGCCAGTTTCTAAAGCTTTTTTGTACAGGAGCAATCGTTGGTTTACACTGGATTCTGTTTTTTGGCGCTATTAAAGCGTCTACGGTATCCGTTGCAATGGTGTGCTTATCTTCCTTAACTTTATTTACAGCCGTTCTGGAGCCTTTATTTAGCTCCAAATCCATTTCTAAACTAGAAATCTTGTCAGGAATTCTAATAGTCATTGGTATTTATTTGATTTTTAAGTTTGAAACTGAATACCAAACCGGGATTTTAATGGGGATTGGAAGTGCTTTTTGTGCCAGTATTTTTTCTATTATCAACTCAAAACAGATACAAAACAGGTCGGCAACTATCATTACTTTTTACGAATTGGTAGGTGCTTTCTTTTGGATTTCATTGTATTTAGCTGTAACAAATGGCTTCAATAGCTCCATGATTTTAAATACTTCAGACCTTATTTATCTATTAATTCTAGGCACAATATGTACGTCGGTTGCCTATGTCGCTGGTGTATTAGTGATGAAAGAATTGAGCGCATTTAAGGTTGCTTTAGTCACGAATCTGGAACCCCTATATTCGATAATTTTAGCACTCTTAATCTTTGGAAAAAGTGAGCAAATGACTGCAGGATTTTATAGTGGAGCAGGTGTAATTTTATTGACCATTTTTCTTTATCCAGTAGCTAAAAGTAAGCTCCAAAATAGAAAGCTTAGAAAAAACATCCATACCTAAATTGATGTAGTTTATTATTTGCAGCAGTCTCCTCTTTCATTATCATTGCCCGAATATTTTTGGGAAATGTAACTGCTATAATCCAATTCTGCAAAATATCCCTGTTAAACACATCCCATATCATAAATCCAAAAAAAAGACACTAAGCACTTGTTATCATCTATGATTTATGTCCGACAAATTATTGATTGAATTTGTTCACCAACAATAAAAAAATATCACCTGATACAAATTTACAATTACCTGGGTATGCGCTTTTAACTAAAAGATCGTATACAAAATCAAAAAAACAGTTATCGTTTCAAGCTCCTCTAATAGCTAAATCAAGCCTTAAAAAATCTCACTTAGTGTATATAATTTTA
>JAZQRF010000082.1:0-8525 GCA_045629485.1 Pelobium sp.
TTAAGTGGATGCTTTTTTACCTTTTGGCTCTTTCGTCAATACTTTGTCCTATCAATTGTACATTTTCAGTTGTCAGCACTTCTTTTACTTGTTCATTTAATCGCCAGCCGCCATTTTCTCTCACAATAGAACCAACTTTAACAGTGTCCATCGTAATGCTATAGTAATTATTTTTTTCCTGCCTTGCCCTGCAAATTTTGTCTTTAAATATTCCCGGGATTTGAAAAGTTTCCATAAGTGATGTAATTAATATTTAGTGAGATCTGTTTAATTTTCTTCTTTAAAAGTTTCCGTAAATCTTTTCAAGATTCTTATAACTTGTTTTAACTCTTCCGGCGTTTTTCCATATTCAAAAGTAATTCTGCTGATTTTTCCTTTTTCATTTATTTCCAGCCATTCACTTCCTCCATCAGCACAATCAGGGCAGCCTATCCGTTCTGGTAAATTACTGATTTCAGTATCGTTAATTGCATTAATTAAATTATCCCATTGTTCTGTTTCTATAGCAGCCCGTCTTACCAGAGAGTCTGTAGAATCTCCGTTGCCTTTTTTAGTAAAAGCGATCTCATTTTTAGAAACAGTAAAGGTCTTATTACAATTTATTCCTACACAATGTCCAAACGAAGTACCGTATTTAATGGTTTCTATATTGTTCTTTGGTGATTTCAGGCCCAGAGTGTGGCATCTGCTAAAAAGAAGTAATGTAACAATTAGGAAAGAAAAGGCAGGGAATTTATTTTTCATAATATAATAGTTGTACTTTAACCTTACAAAAATAGCATATTCAATCATCCTTTTGTGATAAATGACCTACAAATGGTTTTACTTTAAAATGAGAACAGATAAATACTTATTTTTACAAAATTCGTTTAATAGCTATATCCAAATGAAAATGAGAACATCTGTTTCTAAATATGCTGATTTGGTTAAATTCGTTGGTTTCATTTGTTTAAAACAAAAAAGATGAAAAAATTATTGATCATCACTTTACTATTAATTTCTGTTACTTTAGTCAATGCACAAATTTTAACACCTGTAAAATGGAGTTATGCAGCAAAAAAAATCAGTAAAACCGAGGCTGTAGTTTTTTTGAAAGCAACCATGCAACCCGGATGGCATATTTATTCCCAGTATGTAGAGGAGGGCGGACCAATACCTACTTCTTTTAAGTTTACGCCATCAAAATCGTACAGCATCGTAGGTAAAACTGCTGAGCCTAAAGCTTTGGAAAAATTCGAAAAAACTTTCGGCATGAATGTAAGGTACTTCGAAAATTCTGTCATATTTCAACAAAAGGTAAAGCTGGCTTCAGCTCAATCCGTAGTAAAAGGCAAGCTGGAATTTATGGTTTGTAATGACAGTAAATGCTTACCCCCTGAAGAAGTTGCTTTTTCTGTTGCTATAAAATAGGTCTATGTTTAAAACGATCAAAAGGTTCTCTTTTCTATATATTTTTGTCCTTTCTATTTCTTTACTATCTCTGCCTTCAACCGGGTATTCGCAAAGTGATGGTACCATTTCTGCGGAAGATTTAGAATTTACTGATATTGTACCCGAAGAGGATTCTGTTATGCAAATTGCTGAAGACTCTTTAAGTCAGACAACTGAAACAGAATCTTATGGTGATGAGGTAAAATCGGGTACCTTAGCCATAGCAAAGCAGGAAGAAAGCAGTTCTATGTGGGCAATTTTTATTGCAGGTTTTCTGGGAGGCTTCGCAGCATTATTGATGCCCTGTATTTTTCCTATGCTGCCCCTAACAGTAAGCTTTTTTACGAAAAAGAGCAGGAGCAAAGCACAATCCGTGAGTCAGGCATTAATCTACGGTATTTCAATTATTGTGATTTACGTGGTATTGGGCTTACTGGTGACTGTGGTATTTGGTGCCGATGCTTTAAATAATCTTTCTACTAATGGCATATTTAATATGCTGTTTTTTATACTTCTGGTTGTTTTTGCGATCTCATTTCTGGGCGCCTTTGAAATTAACTTACCGGCTTCCTGGGTGAATAAGATGGACGAAAAGTCTGATAAAGGAGGCCTTACCGGTTTGTTCTTTATGGCCGCAACCCTTGCTTTGGTGTCTTTCTCCTGTACGGGACCCATTATTGGAACTTTATTGGTACAGGCAGCGAGTATGGGCAAACTCATGGGACCCGCAATTGGAATGTTTGGTTTTGCTTTAGCTTTAGCCATTCCATTTGCACTTTTTGCCATGTTCCCCCGCTGGTTAAAAAGCCTGCCGAAGTCTGGTAGCTGGTTAAACAGTGTAAAGGTAGTTTTGGGGTTCCTGGAACTTGCCCTTGCCCTTAAATTCTTAAGTAACGTAGATTTAGCATACCACTGGAATATATTCGACCGCGAAGTGTTCCTGGTGCTATGGATTGTGATCTTTGGCATGTTAGGCTTTTACCTCATAGGTAAATTAAGATTTGCTCATGATAGCCCTTTAACCTTTGTTTCCATCCCAAGGTTATTCCTGGCGATAATCACTTTTGCATTCACCATTTACATGATTCCTGGTCTGTGGGGTGCTCCTTTAAAATCAATAGCTGCTTTTTTACCACCCCAGGCTACTCAGGATTTTGATCTTTATACACCTAGCCTGGGAGGTACAAGCCCATCAGTGCGGAAAGAGAACACGGAAGTCAGAAAATACCAGGAGTTGTTTCATGCTCCGTTAAATTTAGACGTCTTTTTTGATTACGAAGAAGGAATGGCGTTCGCGAAAAAAGTAAACAAACCGGTGATGATAGATTTTACCGGCCATGCCTGCGTAAACTGTCGTAAAATGGAGGCAGGTGTTTGGCCCGATAAAAATGTTTATCAAACCCTAAGCAATGAATATGTCATCATCCAGCTTTACGTTGATGATAAAACCAATTTACCCGTACATGAGCAGTTTACGTCTGAATTTAGTGGTAAAAAAATCAAAACTATAGGAAACAAATGGAGTGATTTCCAGGCTGCTAAGTTTAATTCTAATTCCCAGCCTTATTATGTTTTGTTAGACACCGGGGGTAATCTGCTATCTCAGCCATCCGGTGCGGATTACGATCCTGCGTCGTATTTGATATTTCTTAAAACAGGATTAGAGAAATTTGCCGCTACCAGCTTTTAAACCCGAGCTAATTTTGGCGTAAAACTTGTTTTCTTTACAGCAGTTCATCAACTATTGATTTTCATCTTAACTGCTATGGATAAAGAAATTATTGGGATTGCTGCAGGGATATTAACTGCCACATCATTGATCCCTCAGGCAATTAAATCAATCAAAGAGAAAACGGCCAGCGACGTTTCAATTTTCATATTCATTATTTTATTGGGAGGTAATGGTTTATGGACATGGTATGGGCTGTTGTTAGAAGACATGCCCATTATTTTTACCAATGCATTTGCTGTTTGTATGGATATATTGATGCTCGTTCTGAAATTAAAGTATGGGAATAAAAATAATTCTGAGAAAGGAAGCGATTGATGAACAGGAAGCTATCAGGGAAAGAACTACTAGCAATTGGATATACCGAGGGAAAAACACTTGGTTTGGCGCTCGAAATTGCAAAGAAAAAATTTAAAAAGACCAATCATCAGGAATTGATTGCTTTGTTTAAAAAGCTGAAAGATTATCCCGAAAGTTTTTTGGAAGATCCGGTATTGAAGCCCTTAGCAAAGGGAATGATTGAGGATGTAAAGCCAAAGCAAAACGCCACCATTTCTCTTGTAGAACAGGCCAATGAGTATAGCATATTCGGTGCAGAGTATATTGAAGCAGGAGCCCGTGATCAAATGGATATTGCCATGAAACTTCCCGTTGCTGTTGCAGGCGCATTGATGCCCGATGCTCACCAGGGGTATGGGTTACCGATTGGAGGAGTTTTAGCAACTAAAAATGCTATCATCCCTTATGGGGTAGGTGTGGATATTGGCTGCCGTATGGCTTTAAGCATTTTTGATATCCCTGAGAAGCAATATTTTGGAAAAGATGCCTTTTATAAACGTGAACTTCTTGCCCATACGAAGTTTGGTGCAGGCAAAGACTTTAAAGGGAGCGATCGGGCCGATCATCAGGTGCTGGAAGATCCCGCTTTCCAAACAACACCTCTTCTTCGTAGCCTTCATGGAAAAGCATGGGCGCAATTAGGAACTTCTGGCGGTGGAAATCATTTTGTAGAATGGGGAATCATCGAATTTAGCGAAAGGGATGAGGAACTGGATATTGACAAGGGAAGGTACGTAGCTTTACTAACCCATTCGGGTTCAAGGGGATTTGGTGCTACCATTGCCGGGCACTATACTAAACTGGCAAAAGAAATTTGCAAGCTTCCGCGTGAGGCGGTGAACCTGGCTTACCTGGATATAAACTCTGCCGAAGGACAGGAATACTGGATGGCCATGAACCTGGCTGGAGACTACGCTTCTGCCTGTCATGAAATTATCCACCAGAAACTAACCAAAGCCGTTGGAGCTAAGGTTTTAGCGAAAGTAGAGAACCATCATAATTTTGCATGGAAAGAAATATTGGATGGAGAGGAACTGATTGTTCATCGTAAAGGCGCTACACCTGCAGGAAAAGGAGTAATGGGAATTATCCCCGGGAGCATGGCTGCACCAGGTTTCCTGGTTAGGGGAAAAGGAGAAGTGACTGCGGTAAATTCAGCTTCACATGGTGCCGGGCGGCAGATGAGTCGTACGAAGGCTGTTCAAAACATCAGCCGCCCTGAGATGAAGGCGATGCTAAAAGAGCATAATATTACCCTCATTGGTGCGGGTTTGGATGAGGCTCCCATGGCTTACAAAGATATTCACCAGGTAATGGCTGCACAAACAGGATTGGTACAAGTGGTTGCTAAATTTGAGCCAAAAATGGTACGCATGGCCGACGATGGAAGCCGCGAGGATTAAACCTTAGCCCCCGGAACGTACACGATTCAATTGGCATACTTTTAGGATGAAGTTCTCTATATATATCATCTGCTATGAGTCTTCAATCTTATAAACAAAAACGCGATTTCAGTAAAACCGCCGAACCTAAGGCAGGTAAGCCTGCCAGCCAGGAACAACTCACTTTTGTAATTCAGAAACATGACGCCCGAAACCTTCATTACGATTTCAGGTTAGAGATGGGCGGTGTGCTCAAAAGCTGGGCGGTACCAAAAGGACCTTCTACCGATCCGAAAACAAAAAGATTGGCGATGATGGTAGAGGACCATCCTTATGATTACAAAAGTTTCGAAGGAATAATTCCAAAAGGAGAATATGGCGGAGGAACCGTTATCGTTTGGGATGAAGGAACCTACGAACCCATAGAAGAGATCAAAGGCAAAAAAGCACAGGAAAAACATTTATTAAAACAGCTTAAATCCGGATCCCTTAAAATTAAGCTGAGCGGGCAAAAACTTAAAGGAGAATTTGCCCTGGTGAAAACCCACGGTATGGGAGAAAACGGCTGGCTGTTGATTAAACATAAAGATGAGCATGCCTCTGTGAAAGATATTACGAAACTGGATAAGTCTATCCTGTCTGGAAAAACCATTGCAATGATGGCTGAGAGCAGCGACAAGGTATGGCAAAACGGACAAGAGGAAGATTTGGTGAAAGAGGTTGAAACTGTAGCCAAGGAAAAATCTGGTAAAAAAACAGCAACAAAAAATGTATCAAAGGATAGGGATGCAGACGATAATTTGCCAGCGGTGGCTACATTGTTAAAGAAAGCACCTAAAACTAAAATTCCTATAGGAATAAAGCCCATGTTAGCCACTCTGGTTGATGACCCTTTTGACGATCCTGATTGGGTATATGAAGTGAAATGGGATGGTTACAGGGCTTTGGGATTTTGCCTTAAAAATGGTGATGTACAATTGTTATCCAGGAATAATAAATCTTTTAATGATAAATTTTACCCGGTTTATGAAGCACTCCAGGAATGGAAAAAAGACATTGTTGTAGACGGAGAAATTATGGTGCTTAATGATAAGGGAATCTCTAATTTTGGCGATTTGCAAAACTGGCGTAGCGAGGCGGATGGAGAACTGGTGTACTATGTATTTGATATTTTGTGGTATGAAGGTAAAAATCTGATGGATTTACCACTCTATCAGCGACAAGCTATACTGGAGGAGGTATTGCCACATGATGCGGAAGACAGGATAAGAATAAGTAAAGTGTTTAAAGCCAGCGGTAAAGATTTTTTTGACGCAGCCAAACGCATGGGTATGGAAGGAATCATCGCTAAGAAGGCCGACAGTACTTATGCGGTAAATGTTCGTTCGAAAGAATGGCTAAAGCTTAAAGTGAGTAAAAGACAGGAAGTAGTAATTGCCGGTTTTACTAAAAACAGGGATACCAATAAACCTTTCAGCTCCCTGTTACTGGGGGTTTACGAAAAAGGAAACCTGCAATACGCGGGTAAGGTAGGAACCGGTTTTTCAAATAAATTACAGAAAGAGATGATGGCCAGCTTCGAACCGCTGATTACTAAAACCAGTCCTTTCAAAGAAATTCCCGACGTAAATAAACCATCCAGGTTTAGGCCAAATCCTCCGCATGCAGAAGCGACCTGGTTAAAGCCGGAATTGGTGTGCGAAGTTGCCTTTACCGAAGTCACCAGCGACGGTGTTTTCAGACACCCGTCTTTCCAGGGGATGCGGATAGATAAAAAAGCAAAGGATGTGATTAGGGAAACGGCCGCACCTACAAGTGAAATATTGGAAGAAAACGAGGAAGAAAAGGAAATAAAAGAAGATGTACATGCAAGTGCTGTAAAAGCACCAAAAAGCAGTGGAAGAAAGACATTACTGAATCCGAAAGACCAGGTGCAGGTGCGTAAAATTAACGGGCATGAACTTAAATTCACCAACCTGAACAAAGTTTACTGGCCTGATGATAAAGTTACCAAAAGAGATATGTTTAATTACTATTACCAGGTAGCCGAATATATTTTACCTTATCTTAAAGACCGGCCTTTGTCGCTCAATCGCTTTCCAGGCGGAATCAAAGGAAAAAGTTTTTATCAAAAAGATGTTAAGGGCAAAGCGCCCGAGTGGGCTAAAACATTCCCTTATACCACCAGCGACGGAGAAGCAAAAGAATACCTAGTGGGCGATAAGGAAGATACCCTATTATGGATGGCTTCGTTGGGTTGTATAGAAATGAATCCATGGTTCAGCAGGGTACAATCGCCTGACATGCCAGATTATTGCGTAATAGACTTAGATCCGGATAAAAATAATACGTTTGATGATGTGATAAAGGTTGCCCTGGAGGTAAAAAATGTGTTGGACGAATTGGATGTTCCCTGCTATTGTAAAACATCAGGCTCTACCGGAATCCATATTTATATCCCCATGGGCGGCAAATATACTTATGACCAAAGCCAGCTATTTGCTAAAATTGTCGTTTCTACCGTAGAAGACAGGCTGCCGGAGCTTACCAGTACAGAAAGGATGATTGTTAACCGAAAAGGTAAAATGTATCTCGACTTTCTACAGAACCGCCCGGGAGCAACACTGGCTGGTCCATATTCCTTAAGGCCCAAACCAGGAGCCACTGTTTCTATGCCATTGCATTGGGACGAAGTGAAACCCGGTTTAGAGATGAAAGATTTTAATATTCATAACGCTTTGGACCGTTTAAAATCAGAAGGCGATATTTTTAAAGGAGTTTTAGGTAAAGGGATAGACCTGGTAAAGACGATAGAAAAAGCGAAGAAATTACAGAGCTAATGCCGGAGGTAATCATCAAAATACTAACTTCGGTTAAATGTCTACGCTAAAAAACTCCTTGTTTGAAGAAAAAACAGAACTCAACCGGAAACTGGGTTTTAAAGAGACGTTTTCTATTGTCATCAACCGGATTATTGGTTCGGGTATATTTCGTACACCTGCGGCAGTAATGCTCATTACCGGCTCGGTAAGTATCTTCTATGGCGTTTGGGTGATCGGAGGAATAGCCACATTATTAGGGGCCTTGTGCTATGCGGAACTGGTGGCCATGATGCCACGTTCCGGCGGACCCTATGTATTTCTAAAAGCAGCTTACCCGCCTTATGTTACCTTTTTACGGGGCTGGGCCATGTTCTTTGTTTCAGAAACAGGAGCAATAGCAGCAGTAGCTCTATTTTTCTCCGAAACAGCTTTAACAATTTTAGGTTGGCCACAACAGATGCTTTCACAGGCTTTAATCGCGATAATATTGGTGCTGCTGCTTACTGCAGTTAACTCCTTTGGTATCCAGCTGAGCGGAAGGCTGCAAAATATCTTTGGCTTTTTAAAAATAGCAGTTTTGGTAACGGTTATATTTTTTGGCTTTAGCCGGGGCATCCAAACAGAAAACTTTCTTTCTGATGGTGAATCTATCTTGAGTTGGGGTGGGATGGTTGCTGTTTTTACCGCCATGCGCTATGGCTTTTTTGCTTATAGCGGATGGGAGGGTGCCACTTACGTAGCAGAGGAAGTAAGGAACCCTGGTAAAAACCTGCCACTTTCTTTATTTGCCGGTATTGGAACCGTTGTTATTTTGTATTTATT
>JAZQRF010000083.1:0-15805 GCA_045629485.1 Pelobium sp.
TAAAGCCAAATATTAGAACCGTAATAACCGGCTTCTGTAATACTGTTGCCGACGAAAACAATTTTGTCTCCTTGTTTAAATGGCTTTATTTCTTGTGCACTCAAATCCAAAGAAAGAGCTAACAAAGTTAAAAATGCGGCAAATCTTGGTTTCATTATTTGGTTTTTAGAATTATATTGGAATTATTATAATTGAACAATGCTAAATTATATAAAAAAAACGATTTAGCAAAAATACTTAGATGAGTGAAAGCTTTAGGTTTAATAATAAGCTTGCATAAAATGTAACTACGTTTAGAATAACCCAACACTAATTAATTTTTCATTAATATACATCAACTCAGCGCCCCAATAATATTAAGTCAAAATTTTAGCGAATAAAAATATCCATTGGAAACCGCGTTTTAAAAAAATATCTATTAACCAACAAAAGCCTGTATTAGGCTTTTGTTGGTTAATAGACGAAACATCTTATTTGATCATTTACATCTATTTAATAATAGTATTAAATAATTAAATTCCGATTTCTGAGAGTGGTACTGTAATCGCTCGCGGACGGTAATAATTAGGATCTCGTGTAGCACCAGTTCCTGTGCATTCAACCTGTTGACAGGCACCGAAGTTTACGCTATAAGTTATCAGCAGTCCTCCTGCTGTAGATTCTGGATGAATAATGGGTGTATAGTATCTAATACGATCTCCTTTAAAAGTCTCATTAATAGTATACACCAACTTACGAGGCGACCACGGTCCTGTAGGACTTGAAGAGAAAGAGGTATATACGCCCCCGTTTCCGTCACAATTAAATCCGCTGGTTATCGTACATAACACATATTTACCGTTTACTTTAGCCACACTATTAGCGGCAAGAGAGGTTGTTATAGCGCATGTACACCTGTTAGTGTTCCAAACAAAACCATCCCAATAAGTCCACGCACTAGGATTACTCTCATGAAAACGGGCTACAAAAATATCGGAGTTATAGCCAAAATTAGTTCCTTTCTGCCCGAAGCAATATACATAACCATCCGATTCTTTAACCATACCAGCTGAATAGAGGGCCTCAACCTGACCTGACATATTATTGGGTGTAAGACGTACAGGAGCAGTATTCCATGCTGTACCACTACTTTTGGTAAGTTTGTAAAGTGCCTGATTTGTTGGGTTTAGTCCATTTCCTTCAGCTGCATATATATATACATGGTTACCTATTTCTACACCTGCTCCCGGCCATGTCCAAGTATTCCCTGGTTGCACAGGAATCATATTGCCAATATTATGGACGGTACCTGTCCTGGTCATCATAGGTGCATTTGAAGACCAATTAGTTTTTGTTGGCTGAATGATAATAGAATTAGTATAGGAAATTGTGTGGTTACAATATAAATAGTTGCCAGATAGTGACCCTTGATAATAAGCATCTTGGGTTACCCAAAGCACTCTCCCGTCTGAAAGCGGAATACTATTGCCCTGATCAAAAGCAACAGATCCTGTTGTTCGTTTAAAGAAATTCGTAACAGTTTGATCTACCCAAGCATTAGTGCTAAGCATGGATTTTTTCCCAACGCTCTCCTCATTTGTACCCGAGACTGGATTTTCGTTTTTCTTACAACTCTGCATTAGCACAACTAAACATAATGCACTGGTAATTAACAGTTTTACTTTCATGGTTTGACAAATTATTGGTTAATATTCTATAGATTGGTTTATTATTATAAAAGCAGTTTAATTAATCAATTTCTAGCTTCTTCTCACTCAGCGAACAAACTTAAACGATTTACAAATCCAAGACCTTTAAGGATTCTCGCACCTAAATCGACCTTATTAGCATTCACTTAATAAGAATAAAAAGGTTTATGGTGTTTATCTGTTTTGTAGAGCTATTATCTATAATTTCACAAACCTACTTTGCAACAAATTAAAACTCATCAGGCTTATTTTATCATAGATGAGAATCGATAAACTACTTGAAATTAAAAATCTCAACAATACAAGTAATAGCAAACCTTCATTAACACCATTTTCAACCTCAGTCCTAAATTATTGTAATCTTATTTAGAGAAAGTATCCCCTCTTCATTCCGGAAAAAATGAATCCTTTAACTCATAAATCCACAAATAGCAATAATGTAACTATTGCTTTTTCAATCGTACTTATAATTGGTTTATGTAATGTATAAAAAATAAAACGTTTTAGCAAATAAATTAAAAAGTTTTGAATCAATTTAACATTGTAGTTTATTGGGTGCTATCCAACTGTTTACAATACTCAATACATTTGAATGAGGGTCTGCTTTAGCAATAGCTACAGGGAATTTCTTTTGATTAAGTTCTTTTTTAAATCTGATTTAAAACAATGTATGCTTCAGAAGCCTCACTACTAATATCTCTGCTTTAATTCGGAAACCTATTCACGTAATAAAGCCTAGTAATACTCCTTTAACAACGTGTTTTTTCTAACAAATTCTTTTCTTAAAGTTGATTTAGAAGCCTATAATTCTCGAGGTTCAAAATCGTATTTAAAGCAATGAATGGTTTAATTCATCTATATTATCTTGAAATCTTTATAGTTTTAAATTCGAAAGGCCTTAATTCTACACTCAGATCTGATTTACGATTTGAAGCGGAAATAATTTCCGATTTCTCTTGCAGACTGCCATCTAAATTTACAAATACAGCTTTATCATATTTAAAATTTAGATTTACTTTACCTTTAATAGCTGAATTAGCAGAGTTAAACACCCTTAAGTATAGTTCCTTTTCATGATAAGTTAATGATGACACCTCCAAAGAACCCGATGACGTTCCTATAAAAGATCTTTTATCCACTTTAGGTTTTTCATGAGTTAAGACAACCTTTAATGGCTCTTTTATCTTTTCATTTACATAGCTCACATCTGCTTGCTGCCAATTTCCTTGATGAGGCATTAGGTTATAATTAATGTTTGTAATGCTATCAATTCTATAATTACGTCCCCATAATCCTTTGCCAGAATATTGAGTTGTTAAACCAAGTGGAAATTTTTCTCCATGTGTATAGCTTGTAGTATGGTCAGAAAACATAGTTAAACCAAATTGATGATCCTCGCTTACTATATCCACCCAACTTAAAATAACATTGTTTTTTATATTATCCCAACTATTAAAAAATGTATTATCTAATTTACTTTCGGTAACATCAAAGGGAGCATTTTTATAAACTTTTTGATTTTTTAGTGCAAGCGGAAATAATGTAAGCAACTTATATTTATCATCATAAAAAGCTTTATGAAGTGTGGTATCTTTATAATTTGTCTCTTCAAATTCTCCTATTCCTTCATTTTGTTTCCAATCTATCTGAAGATTACATTCAATTAATGGCTGTCCCTGCTTTAATGTAATTTTTTGTATAACCGGGTTTCCTGCTATTTCACTTGCAACTGCTACTGTTATTATATGAGGTCCCTCTTCTAAAACAGATATGGTCGCAGGTTTATTGGTATTTGAATGAAAACCTCCTTTTTTATAGAAATTACCTCTTAGCTCGTTAAACTTTCTTTCAGCATTAATATCCACAAATTCTTTATTTGATAAAGTTTTTGCCAGTAAGCTTTTAATAGTGCCACCTTTCGTTTTATCAATAGTTATCTTATAAAGATCCGTTTCAAGGATGCAGTCTCCATAATTATTAAACACTATGGAAGCCCCGGCATTTTTTATATTTTTCTTAGCCCGTTTTATTTGAAAAACACTGTACCCCAATGCTGGCACCTGGGCTTTAAAAACAACTTGACCACCCTTAACTATCTGATACTGGTTTTCTTTATTATTTTCATCAACAATTACGAAATCTACACCTTTAAAATTATCTGGTATTGAAGCTGATACCCATTCATTTCTTTCTCTTCCCAAAGTATTATAGACTTTAAAATAGGTATTACTTTTTCGTTTTGTTGTTTGATTATAGAAAACACTATCTGCGATTCTATTTGTTGTAGTAGTCCATTTGGTGACTTTGTCTGCCCAAGTATCACCTTTCTTCCCATTATAAGGTACAATCCAACAATCATGATGCTGAGCTAACATTAAGCCACGCCAAGCTTCATCAATCGCTTTAGAAGGATAAGTTCCATTGTTTTCTAACCTATTAATTGATGCAAATTTCTCAGCTTGAACTATCTTATTCTCTGCTGTTCTTATTTGTTGTGATAACCGTTGCATGACTTGTGAGCCCCAAACCAAGCTCACCAATACATCTTCCTGAGAAAACTTCCAGTCTGAAGCTTTTTCTATATTGGCGATGTTTTCGAAATAATTTCTCCATGTAGTATAAATTGTAGGTTCATAGAAATCACCTCTTAACCAAGGTCCAAACCGCCATTCAGCATCTTGTAAACACATCCCTACAGGATTTTTAATACCATCATTAAATGCCTTATTAACAAACTCATAACTATTATTATTCGCAATAGTTTCCCAAGTTGACCCTTTAGTTAAATCTTCTATACTATACCTAGGACTTGTTAGGATTGAAGTCTCATCCGGTCCTATCCAGTTAACTAATTCTTTTCCATAAGCTCTGGTATACCCTCCCCAAGCAGTATTAGGATTTTTTAAGGAAGCGTATTTAAACCCATAAGACTTTAAAATTTGAGGTAAAGCACTTGTAAAGCAAGGCTCTTCTGAAGAATATGTTTTAAAAGTTATTGAAGGAAAATGAGCTTTTAGCATACGCATTCCATATGAGAACTGCCTAATGATACTTTCGCCTGAAATATTGAACATATATGGCTGACCAAAAGCTGGATTAACATATTCTACCCTACTATTAACCGAGGTATCTTGCAATAATTGCTTTAAAGAATTATATCCACTCAAATCTGATCTGAGCTCTCTATTCCAAGTCTCTGGTTCAATTTCCAGATTAATATTCCAGTTTGGATTATTTTTTAGTTGCTCAACAATAAAAGAAGTATACCCCTCGGGGTAATGTCCCCAAATACCACCATGAAAACCATCAACAAAATAAGCCGGCTGAGCATAAGACAGTAATGGAAAGCAGATAAATAAAAGTACATAACTCTTTTTTAAAATCCTCATGGTCCTGATATAATTAGCTCAGCAAATAAAAGACAAATAAAACGTTTTAGCAAGATTATAACAGGAAAAAAATTTTTAATTTGAAAAGCAGTAACGTTTGGTCACAGATGTAATTATTCTGTTTAAAAATTAATATTTACTCTTGCTAAAATGTTTTAGTAACAATATATTTGCAGCTATAACCAAAAGATGGGTAATAAACCTAACCCAAATTTAATAGTTGGAATTGACATTGGAGGCTCGCATATTAGTGCAGCACTCGTAGATGCTGATAATTGCATAATCCAAGAAGGTTCATTTTTAAGAAAACATATCAACTCCAAGGGTACAGTTTCGGAAATAATAAAAAACTGGTGTGAAGTTATTACTGCATTTATAAATAAAGGAAAACTTAATACCGAATATAAAATCGCTTTAGCCATGCCTGGTCCATTTGATTATACTAATGGCATTTCACTTATTAAAGATTTGCATAAATACGAAAATCTATATGGCATCAATGTAAAGCAGGCATTAAGCGAAAAATTAAATGTCTCCCCAGATAAAATTCAGTTTAGAAACGATGCAGAAGCATTTTTAGCCGGAGAAATAAGAGCTAATGGTTATCCTACTGATTCCAGAACATTGGGTATTACCCTAGGGACAGGCTTAGGATCTGCAATTAGCCAGCATAGTATCACCAAGGATGCAAACTTCGCTATGCTGACTTTTCTAGACTCGATTGCGGAAGAATTTCTTTCGACCAGATGGTTTACTTCAAGATTTGTATCAATAACAAAAATGCCTGTAACAAATGTAAAAGATATATTATCTCAGGTAGGCTACGAAGAAGAAATAGGTCAAATATTTGAGGAGTTTACGCAAAATTTCACCCATTTTCTCTGTAAAATAATGGAACAGGAAAACTACCAGACCTTAATTATAGGCGGGAACATATCTAAAGCCGCAAATAGGTTCCTTGACCGTTTATGCTTATTACTTCATCAAAAAAACAGTAAGCCAACTATATACTTGGCGAATTTGGGTGAAGCATCTGCTATTATTGGTGCCTCTCTCCTCTTCAGTCAATCAGAAATCATTTACCAAAACTAAATCTTCAATAAAAAATGCATTTTTAAATTGAAATCGCATTTTTTATTGCTTACGAAGTTATTTTTATACCGGCCGGACCGTCTCTTCTTTCCAAATGCCCGCAGCCCCAATTAATGCTGCATCTTCTCCTAATATTGCTTGCTTTATTTCTATGTTATGGGATGTATCTAACACTTTATAAACCTCACTTATGAACAAAGGTGAAGTCTTAGTAATATTACCACCAAGTACAACAGTATCAACTTCTCTCTCCATTTCAATAAAACATTGTAAAAATAAACCTAAGTTGGTTCCGAATTCTTTAAATACTTCTAAAGCTTCTACTTGTCCGGCATCAGCGAGGCTAAACAGATCTTTAACATTCTCAATTTTATTTGCAGTTCTTTCAAAATAACTTTTTACAAACCATCTTGTTGACAGGAATTCTTCAACTACTCCGTCTTTGAAAGGCATTTTCCATAAATCTGCATCTACTACATCCCCATGATTAAGAGCTTTTGCAGAACCCAGTCCTGTACCTAAAGTAAGTCCAATTATATTCTTACCATTTTTCGCACATCCTCCTAAAATCTCCCCTTGCAAAAACGCTACAGCATCGTTAATAAACCCTATATTAGAAGGTGGCATATTGATCCGCTTAGCTAAGAGTTCTTTAATATTTAAGCCAAAAAGTGCCTCATACTTGTCTTGTCCATTTATCAAGGAAATTCCTTTCTCATAATCTAATGGACCAGGCATAGAAATACCTAAATATTCGGGTTGAATTCCAGAATGGTTACAAGACATTTCAATTGCCTTTTGCCAGGCATTTAAAATAATTTCCAAATTTCCTTTTGAATTCAATTCCAAACGGGATTTAGTACTAGCTAATACCGAATTGGTTTGAAGATCTATAACCCCAACTGTTATATGAGATCCACCGATAT
The DNA here is from genome assembly GCA_045629485.1 of Pelobium sp. GTDB lineage: Bacteria > Bacteroidota > Bacteroidia > Sphingobacteriales > Sphingobacteriaceae > Pseudopedobacter. The sequence continues at coordinate 7,096 of JAZQRF010000083.1, forward strand.
CCGCACCCAAAACTAATTTCTGACTCATTTTTAAATACACTAAAGTTTTTATAAACGCTGATATAAAAGAATTAATTACAATTATTAACCCTTATAATTCAAATAAAACGTTTTAGCAAAGCTAACAAAAGTATCCAATTTAGAAGAAATGGACTAACATATTTTATGACTTTATTTTACCACTCGACCCCCTCACAATGAGTTCTGGGGATAATACTTCAGATTGGATTTTTTTGGATTTCGCAGTATTATTTAACCTGCCTAATAAAATGGTAATAAGTTTCTCAGAAATATCTTCTATTGGCTGAGAGATAGCTGTAATTTCCGGAGAATGTAATTCGAATAAGGTATGATCATCAAAAGAAATAACGGCTAAATCATCAGGAATTTTCTTATTCAACTGTTTTATGGCTTTTAAACCACTTACACCAAAATAGTTAGTACCAAAAAGAACAGCGTCTAAATCCGGTTTTCTCTCTAAATAAGCAACAATGTGTCTAATGATATTTTCCTCATCCTGATAATAGGAGATCTCCTTAACATGATGATTCAATCCTTCTTCATCAATTGCTTTTTCATATCCTTTTAGCCTGTCTTGCATTTGTGTCTGCAAAGAATCGAGTGTTACAAAAGCAATATTTTTGTAACCATTTTTAATGAGATGTTTAACTGCATTGTAGGTACTCCCCATATTATCAACTACAATAAAGTCTGCTTTGGTATCAGGGAGATACCTATCAAAAAGCACCACCGGAGAACCATTATCAATCAAGTCATCCACTTCTTTTTCTATTCCTTCCGGGGGACTAATAATATACCCGTCAACATGACGGTCTTGAAACATATTTAAGAGATCTTTAGTTTTTGAGCTATCATTATCAGTGCTGCAATAGATTATTTTGTATCCGTTTTTGTATGCCTTTTCTTCTATTAATCTCGCAATGTTAGCAAAAAATGGATTTGCAATATTTTCCACCATCAACCCTATGATCATTGTTTTACCAGTTCGAAGACTTTGAGCCAAAGCATTTGGCTTATACCCTACTTTTTCAATCTGTTTTAAAACCCTTTCAACTAATTCGCTACTAATTCTTTTTTCCTGGGCTTTACCATTTAAAATGAAAGAAATAGTAGTTGGTGAGATGTTGAGTTGCTTGGCTAAATCAACTATAGAAAGTTTCTTTTTCAAAATTGTTGGTTTTTATTAATCAAATATAAGGTTTTTCACTTAGGCTCCACTTGACTAGCCGGCTATTTAACTTCCGCCCAGTTGTCTGTTCTAAAAGGCAACACGGGGAAACCTTCCTTATTTTGCAAATTAGTTACAGGATAATTAAAAAAAGCATACCGTACCGCCTTAGGGTATTTTACTTGTTTGTTAGATACAACGATGATATTATTTTTTAAGATAGCTGTTGATGGATAAAACACCTGATCCTCACCAGCAAGGTAAAAAAATCTCGGTTGGTCATCATCATTTGTGTTTAACCCAGTGCCGATAGTTTCTGGTTTGAAATAGATAGTTGCCTGTTTTTTGCCTAAAATTACATAATTATCGCGGGGACTCTGATAAATCACCTCTTTTTGATGGTAGGTTCTGTTTAATGCCACAGCTGCTAAACGCAAACCAATTGGTCTTTTGTTTTTAGGATGCAAATCTTTAGCTTCACCAACATCCATTGTGCTTACCATATAAGTATTGTTAAGCGATGAGACTTTCTCCTGGGCTTCCCTAAAAAAAGCATCGCAAGTGAGTTTATCATCCTCTTTTTCATGAAAATATGGTGCAATTTGCACATAATAAAAAGGCAATTCACCCTGTTTAAAATTTTTACGCCATGATTTTATTAAGGTCTGTGTGGCAACAATATAGCTTTCCCTTTCCATATGGTTTGCCTCTCCTTGATACCAGCAGAAACCTTTGATTGATAGATTTACAAACGGATTAATCATTGCATTATATAATAGAGACGGACGAACTACTTTTTCAAATGAGAATCCATTATCTATCTTTTCTTTAGATCTGGAACTTTCCAGGTAGGGTTTTAAGTAAGTCTCGTTTAGTAAATTATCGTTTGCTAATTCTTCCTGAGGGATGTATGCTTGTACACCAGAGGCCCCAATTCCAGAGAAGACCAATCCAATCGGAATATTCAGTTCATCGTATAATTTTCGGCCGAAAGTGTAGCCTACGGCACTAAAATTTCTTACATTTTCTGAAGAACATTCCTGCCATTTCCCCGAGATAGTATCTATTGAAATAGCGCTAAAATTAAGATTTGCATTAAATAAGCGGATATTTGGCTCGTTAGCTTGTTTAATAACATCCTCTGCTCCGGTCATTTCTTTCACAGAAAATTGCATATTGGATTGACCGCTGCAAAACCATACATCTCCAATAAGCAGGTTTGTCAATAAAACCTTTTCATCTTTTGTTTCTATATGGATTTGGTGCGTACTAAAATCTCCATTTTTTGCCGGAGGAACATCTATAAGGCCTATAAAATCTCCATCCCTATTGGCTAAAACTTTAACTGGGTTGCTCATCCAATCCGCCAAAATGGAAACTGTTTCACCAGCAGTTGTATTCCCCCATATTCTAAAAGCTTTGTTTTGCTGCACAACCATATTACTTTGCAAGGCATCGGCTAATTTTAACGCAGAAAAGGGTAGCTGTTGTGCAAATGAATACGAGCTAAATCCGAGGAAAATTAAAATTATATATTTCTTCATATTAAAAGGTGGTAAGGCTTAAAGAATATCGCTTATTCTCTTTTTATTCACAATGACGGCATTTAATGAAAATACCTCATAATCGTTCATCCATGGACTACACTGGTTCACTTGTTGAAAACCACGTATAGTATTCGCTTTATATTGATATTTCCAGCCATTTCCATTCTTACCAGTTTGAGCCGAGAAAAAATGAACGCCAAATGGCACCCTGCTGTTGGATAAATATTTCCGTAAGATAGCGCCCACTCTGAATCTGTAGCTTGCAATGTGTTCACATATTTTACGAGATCTTTTTGTTGTTTCTGGAAGCTTATCCAGCATAAACACAGCGTAAATTATCTTTATAAAGTATTTAGATTTCATCTATTACAGGATTAGATTTTGTAATTGAATATCGTTTAGCACCTAAATTACCAGCATGTTTGAGCCAGCTTTTAATTCGTAAGTTTTGCCTTCCCAAACCAGTTTTCCTGTTAAAGATTGTGGTAACGTGACATTAATTTGCCATTTCTTTCTCTTTAACTCATAGTTTACAGAAATTTTCCCTTTTGGATGTGGCATTTCTCCCTTCACCTTTTTCATTCCTCCTAAATTTGGTTCAATTTTGACCTTATTGAAACCTGGTGCATCGGTATCTATACCTAATACAATTCTAAAAAACTCGATATTAGGGCTAGCACCCCAAGCATGACATTCTGAACGTACAGTTTCCAAACTTGAGTCCTCTGCCCAGGTGGTTAATCCAAGTTTGATATTCTCTCTCCATATACCCAACCAGTTCATAAAATCATTACCTAAGCCCGCTTTCGCTAAAGCCTGATGCAGGTAGTATTTAAAATAAATAGTGCATTGTGTAAGATTTCTATCATTTAAAAGGCTGGCGCCTATAGCAGCAATATTTCCTTCATCTACAATATCCGCAAGAATGGCTAAGGAGTTTACATGCTGCGAGAAACCTTTCTTTTCTTTGGTATCAGCAAATAACTTTCTTTCTTCATCCCAATATTTGCGTTTAATAGTTGCCTTAAGTTGTTCAGCTTTCTGATTGTAATGCAAGGCATAGAATGGAATTCCCATTGCATTCTCAAGATCCGCTGCCCATTGATAAGCCAAAAGCAGTTGTACATCATAAATGGCGGCGCTACCGTCTGGCCCCATCGGGCCCCAGCCCATATCACCAACCCAATCTACAAAACGCCAATACGGTAAATCTTTTAAAGAACCATCTTCTTGTTGATATTTACTAAAAAATTCTAATATTGCCCTTTGGCCAATTAATTTGTCTTTTAGGAAGTCTGCGTCTGGGCGGTACATCCAATAGTCGTGTAACATCCCTATGTACCACATCGAAAACGTAGAAATGATTTGTGTACTGTGCGTTGGATAACGACTCATAGTTACACCTTCTGCCAACCTCGAATGGTCCATCAAATTAATTGCATTTTTTGCCAAACGATCATCACCACTGTTGTAATACGAAATCATAGCCTGAATTCGCGTATCGCCGATATACTGTAATTGCTCATAATAAGGACAATCCATATAGGTTTCCCATGCATTTAATCTCGCTGTGCGCCAACCTATGTCTAGAATCTGGTTAATTTCTGGATTATCAGAATAAAAAGAATAATTTTTATCGAAAGGATAGCCTGTAAATGTGCCGTATATATCATTGATGGTTAGTGACTCATTTGCTGTTTTCACAATTAATCGGATATACCTGTAGGAGCGGTAATTTAGCGTTGTAAAAGACTGTTCGTCTGTTCCATCAGCCAGCAAACTATCTATTCGTCCTACAAATTTTTTCCCTTCTATTTCGTTTCTATTGCTTTTACGCAGTTCCTTACTGTTCTGATCATATAAGGTTTCTGCATAGCCAATAGAGATACCAGCACCTTTACCTTTGCTAAAATCAAGGGTTACGTAAGCGTTGGTATAAAAAGTTTGATCGAGCAATAAAGTTACACTACTATTAGCAGGGATGGTTAAAGGTATTTTTTTTAATGGAAACTCTGCAGGAGCCTTTATTCCAAGGGCTGATCTTAGTTTAGGTATGCGTTGATAGGTTAACTCCATTTGTGGCAAGGTTGAGGGTACTAATTGCCATGCCAAACCATCAGACATCCCTTTTAATTTCCCATCAAATATTTTTTCTGCAGTAGGCCAGGAATCGTCATCAAAATTTACGGCAGTCCAATTACCTTTAACTGTTTGGCTCATATCAACCAATTGCCCCTTACTGGCTGCGAAAAAGTATCCGGGAATTGGCTGGAATCCGTTATCCTTAATACATTTCCAGGTTTCATTGGTATTTATTATATCTTCCTTCTCACTTCGCCCTTGTATAATTAGCGCAGTTCGGACTGTCACTTGTGCTTCGGGTCTATATTCAGCCTCATTCCAAACTAAAGCCGCTATTGAGTTGTTACCTTCTGTTAAATATGAGGCGATGTCTACGGTTTCATAGTTCCAAAAATAAGTATCTCCCCGGGCTGGCCCCATCGAAACAATTTTACCATTTACATATAATTTATAACGGTTATCTGCAGATACATGGATAGGAAATGTAACTGGCTTACCTTTTAAGTCTATACTTTTTCGAAAATAATAAACACCGTAAGCTGTACCTTTATCATTTTTTGCAGCGATCCACTGCGCATTCCAGAATTTTTTGTCAGGGAGACGATCATTATTTTTTGCAAAGCTATTATAAAAAAAGCCAAGGGAAATAAATAATGCGTAGAGACACTTCTTCATAATATGGTTTAGTATTAATTGACTATTATATGCTATTTGATTATTTTTATTCATATATGGTTAGGATTTTCCAACTTTTTCTAACAATCTTTCGTGAGCATAATCCCCATGCCCTCAGACATCTGATCTCCTCATATTCTACACCTACTATACGCGTCCAACCTGAGTTTCAAATGATAAAACATTTTGTGGTAATCTATTTTAATCTTATCACCTGTATCGCTAAAATTAAAAGTTTTGGCACTTATACTTTTTGCGTAAGGTAATAATTCCTGTACTCCTAAATAGAGATCATATTCTTCGGTAGCAGAAATTTTAAAGTTATCAAATCTGGCAGCGTATCACAGAAAGGATTGTTCACTTTTCTCATAACCTACACTAGCCACTTCGCATCAGAATAATAACTACATAACTTATAATTACATTGATTTTTCCTGAAACTTACTGCTGTTACCAAAAAATGAGCCTCCATCGAAATTCTCCTAATCCCCATCATTCAGTTTATTTTGGTTTTTATTGTTTGCAATATAAAACGATTTAGCAATAAAATAAAATTTTTTTTTATTTAGTGCTCTTTCCTGAAAGAGGATTTTATTTACAATAACCACTTCATAAAGTCATATAAGGCATTCCCTCTGCGATAAGCTTTATTAAATCTTAAAAAATGCAATATTTATTCTTGCTAAAACGATTTTTTAAATTTACCTTTATTTAACGATCAATTTTTAAATCCAAATCTTAAACCCAATGAACACGATTATGATGAGAAGAATACTGTATTTATTAGCATTATTAGCAGTTATCTCTTGTAAAAAAGAACATTCTTTACCTCCCAGTCCGGGACGAATGATAAAAAATTTCAAATTGGAAGCCGGCCAATACAGTAATGCTAGAATTTATGTCGATAATGATGTACATAAAGTTTTAGTAAAAGTAACACCGGAGGCGGACCTAACTGCCTTAAAACCTATTATTGAAATTTCGGATGGTGCAACAATTAGTCCGGCATCTGGTGAAATTATCAACGTTACTGTAAATAAAACCATAACTTATACTGTTATCGCTGCATCCGGACAAAGCAGAAAATGGGAAGTAGAATTTAGAATATTCGAAACCGACATTACTGACTATGATACCTACAGTATTGCAAATGTTTTGAACTCCCGTGTTATTCAGGTTCAGGGGAATAATAATTTTAATGAAAAATATCTTGATAATGCCGGCATTAACATTGGATTAGCGGAAGTGGCTACCGGGGTAAATTTAAAAAGATGGCAAGAATGGGATATTATCTATAAATCAACAATAGACAATGAAAGGTATTACCAATTACGGAACCTGAATAGTGGAATGTTTTTAAATGCAGGAGAAAATTCAGGTCAGCAAGTAAAACAAAAACGGGAATTGAAGAATTCCATTGACACTCAGCTATGGAAAATAGAAGAATTTGGTCAAACAGGCAAATATGAAATCTCTAACAAAGCCAACGGTTTGTACCTAACCATGACAGGCACTGGCACTAATATTATTGTAACCCAGGAAGAAAGACTAAACGCCGATAAACAGAGATGGGAAATAACCAAGCTTCCTAAAGACAGCTATCGTGATGGGGATGTAAATAAGTTTTTTAGCAGAACCACAGGATCAGTCGCCTTTGACCAGGGAAACAGCATTCCACTTGCAGATGGCAGAGTACTTTGGGTTACTCAAGATGCGTGGTACCAAGGTTCGCTTGCACCTAATGGCAATCTTTTTGGAAACCATTTTATCTCATATTCTAATTCAATCATCATTCAACCGTCTAAAGATAATTGGAGCCCCGATGCGCCGATGATGACTGCAGACGGTAGATCGAATGGAGGAATTGGAAATTTAATTCCAAAATACCCCGGAAAAACATGGAGTTGGCCAGGCGCTGGTGTCCAAATTGGTAATGATGTTTATATTCATAATAGAGAAGGTCAGGGGTTAGGCACTAATGATGACCATCAGTCTCTTTTTAAGCTTACTCCGGTAACTGCAACACACTGGAAAGCAGAAAGGACTACTCCTGCTGGATTGACAGCATCAGAAAAATTAATGGGTTATACGGCAGGAATGGTAAAGTCTAACGATGGCTTCGTTTATGTATATGGCAGTCGTACAGACCCTAATAGTTTCGGTTATAAGACATTTCTTCATGCTGCCCGATTCCCTCAAAATGACCCACAAAGTTGGACTTTTTGGAACGGATCAAGTTGGTCTTCAACAGCTTCAATTGCTTCTACAGCCCAAATAGGAGAAGGATTAGGTACCAATTATATAAGTTTTCTCAATGGGAAATATATACATTTAACTATGGACCAAGGTTTTTATTGTAACATTCCATCACTTAACATGTATATTTCTACATCTACCAACCCAACCGGTCCATTTACAAATCGAAAATTGGTATACAGCTTTACAGAATTTTACAAAGGTTCTAATGCAAGAGTTTATACTCCGTTAATACATAGCCATGCAGATAACGGCAAACAAGAGTTGTTATTAACTTACAGCATGAACTTTGGAGCTTGCGTAGAAACTGGAGACGGTGCTATTAAAGAAATTGATGGAAATTACGATCCTTATTATTATAGAGTAAAAGGTGTGCGTATACCGTACGAAATGATTGGGCTTTAGTGTTAATAGGTTGATAATTTAAACAACAGAAAAGAGGAATAATTTTAATTATTCCTCTTTTCTGTTCAATGATAAAATCGTAAAACTATATACTGTCTTATTTATCATGTTGAATCCAAGTTTAACATGCTCAAGTTAAACGGAATAATAACTAATCACCTTCTGTTTCAGAAAACCCCATCATTAGTTCTCTAACATACTTACAGTAAATTTAGCTGATTTACTTGCCGGTACTTCCGCATCAAACCCAATCATCACCGACCCTTTATTTGATTGATTATATTCGCCGTATTTAGCGTTTTTAAGCTCTAATTTATATTGACCAGGATTTTCTGAAGGTCTGATTACTAATTTAAAAGGAATATCCGCACTAAACTTAACCAATAATATTTTCCCTTGCTGAAATAGTTTAATCGTATTTTTATCCACTATTTCTGCAAATGCAGGAGTCACCATATTCCATCTCAGATCTATCGGTTTAGCATTAGTTTCTACATAATCTTCTATTTTAAGATAAGAATCGTTTACTATAGTTGCTTTCCTGGTTGCAGTTTTT
>JAZQRF010000084.1:0-6107 GCA_045629485.1 Pelobium sp.
AACAGTAAGCCTTCCTAAAGGATATCAAATGGGAAAAGGTGTAGTTCCAGATATGCCTTTACCAACGGATAATTGGGAAAAAACTAAAATAAAAATTCCTTCACCATGGAATGTTAATGCTTTTGCTAACAGAAATCAGGAGGGGCCAGATCATAGAAATTATCCTTCCTATCCTAAAGAGTGGGAAGATGCCCGTATGGCCTGGATGAAGAAAAGTGTAAGCATTCCTGCTAACTGGAATGATAAACAAATAAAACTTCATTTTGAAGCAGTTGCCGGTTTTACTGAAGTATATATTAACAATAAAAAAGTTGGAGAAAACTTCGATATCTTTTTGCCTTTTGATGTTGATATAACTGATAAGGTTAAAGCGGGTCAAACAATAGAAGTATTGGTTGGCGTAAGAGATCAGGCATTATAAGGAGACAAATCTACTATAGGAAGAAGGATTGTTCCGGCTGGGTCTATGTGGGGATACACCATCCGAGGAATATGGCAGGATGTATATTTATTAGCTACTCCTAAAATTAATATAGAGGATATTTATGTAAAGCCATTGGTCTCTAAAAACACCCTGGAGTTAGAAGTAACTATAAAAAACAACACTGGTAAAAAGGAAGAAATACAGTTAAACGGTATTGTTAACGAGTGGCTTAATAAAGCTGGTAAAGAAGTTAATTCAGCACCGGTACCTAACTGGAAGTTAGGCGAACAAGCATTAACTATTGCTGCAACTACAATTAGTCTGGCGCCAAATGCCACTACTAAAACAACTATTAGAATTCCGGTTAAAGCTGGTGATTTAGATTTCTGGACACCAGAACATCCTTCTCTTTATGCTTTGCGCTTATTTGTGAATAACAAAAATCAAAAAATAGATACAAAGTATGAGCGTTTTGGCTGGAGAGAATGGACTTTTAGCGGTACAAAGCAACTTTTAAATGGTAAAGCTATAGAACTTAAAGGTGATTCATGGCATTTTATGGGTGTACCTCAAATGACGAGACGTTATGCATGGGCATGGTTTACGGCAATTAAGGGGATGAATGCTAACGCTGTTAGGCCACATGCTCAAGTTTACCCAAGGTTTTATTTAGACATGGCAGATGAAATGGGAATTTGTGTGCTGAATGAAACAGCGAACTGGGCAAGTGATGGCGGACCAAAATTAGATTCAGAAAAGTTTTGGGAAAGCTCAAAAAATCATTTACAACGTTTTGTTTTACGTGATAGAAACCATGCTTCTGTTTTCGGCTGGAGTATCAGTAATGAGAACAAGCCAGTGATTCTTCATGTATTCAATAAGCCAGAATTGATGCCTTCTCAAAAGCAGGCATGGAAAGAATGGAGAGATATAGTCATGCAAAATGACCCTACACGCCCATGGATTTCAGCAGATGGTGAAGATGATGGAGACGGAATTCTTCCTACTACTGTTGGCCATTATGGTGATATTGGATCTATGAAACGCTGGCTTGCTATAGGAAAGCCTTGGGGAATTGGAGAACACAGTATGGCTTATTACGGAACTCCCGAGCAGGTTTCTAAATATAATGGAGAAAGAGCGTATGAATCACAACAGGGAAGAATGGAAGGGATGGCAAATGAGAGCTATCACCTAATAGCAAACCAAAGAGAAATGGGTGCCTCTTACGTTTCTGTTTTCAATATGGCGTGGTATGCTTTAAAACCTTTGCCAATTGGAAAAAAGGATTTAACAAAAGCACCTTTATTGTCAGATGATGGCGTTTTCTTTACAGATTTTGTAGAAGGGAAGCCAGGAATACAACCAGAGCGTATGGGACCATACAGCTCAACGTTTAATCCGGGTTACGATCCATCTTTGCCTTTATATGATCCATGGCCGATGTATGATGCATTAAGAGCAGCTAATGCTCCAGGAAAACCAGCATGGTCTCCTTACAAGGATATTGTGAAAAAGCAGGAGACTGTAAAATATAATCCGGTTAAGCAATATGATAATATAGTTTTCGTGGGACTGAATGGATCGGCTGTTAAAAAACTATTGGATGAACAAGGTGTGAAATTTGCCCAAAAAGTGAAAAACTCAGCAAAGGCTTTATTTATTGTTGATGGAACAGCTAAACTGAATCCGGAAGATGAAAAAATAATTCTTCAGCAAACACTAAAAGGTGCAGATATATGGATATGGGGAATCACTCCATCAACAGTTTCTAGCTTTAAAAAAATATTACCTCTGAGCCTGGAGTTGGAAAACAGGAAAATATCTTCCTTCATTCCTCAGTCTAAATCTTGGTTAACAGGCCTTAAAAATTCAGATTTTTATTTCTGTGAAGTTCAGCAAGCTGATGCTTCAAAATATGGGATAACTGGAGAATTGGTAAAACAAGGGGATATTCTACTAAAAGGTAGCAATACAGATTGGAGAAAATGGAACAAGCGTCCCGAAGAGATTAAAACTTCTGCTTTAGTAAGAAGTGAGAGAGAAGGTACAGGAGCTTTACCTGTTTTTGTGAAGTACCAAAACGGAAATTCTACAATGTTTATCAGCACATTATCAGAATTTGCTAATTCAGAAAAAGGCTTTAAAACATTAGGGACTATATTAAAGCAAGCAGGTATTCCTGTTGTGAAAAAGGAAAATGGGGGTACAGATGTTTTCTTCTTAAGAGACGGTAATATGCAATTTCCAGAAAGCACCAAAGAAAAATTTGTAAAAGATGCAGATGGATTTAAAGTTGATTTTTGGGTATGGAGTCCTCGTCCATTAGACGATTTGCTGATTGAGCCAAATATGCCAAAACTAACATTATTTGTAGACACTTGGAGTAGCTCAATTGTTCTAAATGAAAAACCATTTAAGGCGGCTGAAGCAACCAATCGCAATAGCACCTACAAAGAGTTGCCGTTGCTACAAGGATGGAATAAAGTTACATTAAGAATTGGAGCTGATGATAAAAACAGATTTAAAGCTTATTTCAAATGTGATAACAATGAATCATTCTTACCGCAATTGAAAGTTTCATTTGTAAAACCTATTTATTGATAATAAAAAAGGGACGTATAGGATTCTTTTTACGCACTGGCAATAACATTTGCCAGTGCATTTTTTGTTTTTGTAAATGCTTTTCAAGGCATCAACTCTTCATTGACTATATCAGTTGTTTGTCTTCACATTTGCTATCCGTATAATAAAATCGCTAAACTAAACTTTCTACTTTCTATCCGAATTCCTTTTAATTTATTCACCCTGCAACTATAATCAAAGAATTAACTTTCCAATTAGACAAACCAATTTATATGAAGCGAAGAAAAATAAAAAGCAGTTTGATATTATTGCTTTTTCAACTATTGTTTAGTCTTTCTACGGTGGGACAAGTATCAACTAATAATTGGTATGTAGGAAATACGGAAGCGGGGGAATGGATCAAGTATAAAAAAGTATGGTTATCAAAAGGGAATTATAGATTCACAATGCAAGGAATAGCCAGTAAGGATGAACAAAAAGTACATCTGGAAATAGGCGGCCAGGCATTAACATCTATTACTGTTCCTACTAATTCCTCCTATACTTTTGACTATGCTCATTTAGGACACATCCAGTTAAATGAAGGCTATTATGATATAAAACTGGTATTTGAAACTGGTAATGTCAATTGCGATATGATCTTCATCAAAAAGAACGATAATACTTCAAGTTCTTTTACTCCAAATGACATTGCTTATTCCATTAACCGCAGTGATGGCATGCATATCGCACCAATTGGTGCCCCAGATTATGCCTCAGGTGTATTGGTTGATGTAGGACAAAGGCAACGAGATGCTGTTTTTAAAGATAAAAAAGGAGATTTGTTTAATCAGGAACAAGTATTTGCCTGGAACAAGCAACAAATCTACGCCTATACTCCTTCTTTTACTGATCAGGCAATGGATATCTGGGTTTCCGAGCTGGTAGCGGCCAAAGTTGATTTTGTTTTTATGCATGGCAGAGGCCAGAAAGATTTTACTAATGAGATAGAAGATAGAGACTATATTGGCGCTGATGGTAATTTTGATCCCCTATATATCAGTAAGTTTGCAGCAGCTGTAAACCGATCTTCCTATGCGAAGGGTAATATTAAGCTGGCTTATTTTCAGGATAATGCAAGCTATGCCAGTGTATATAAAAAAGAAACTGGAAATAATGCTAAATGGGGTGATCCTGTATTTCAGGAATTTGTATGGAACTACTCTTTTAAACCATGGTTTAGTGCAGTGCCAAAAGGTATGTTATACGAACATATTCCAGGCCGTGTCCCTATCCAGTTATGGACGGCAAATTTAAGAGACTATTTATATATCAATCCTACATCAGATTATACCAAACAAGAAAATCAGATTTTAGAATTTTTGCAATTTGTAAAAAGTAAGATGATTGCTGAATTCAATATTGAACCTTATTTTGTATTGGATAAGTCTTTTTTTGATAAAGATCCCAGGACTAAAATTCTAGCAGAAGGAATTCAAAGTTGGTTCTCATGGGATACGAGTATATCATCTATCTCTGCACATAATGATCGTAAATATGCTTTTACTTTAAACGGAAAGCGATATCCTCTGGTGGAAACGTGGTATAGTAATTGGAATTCCGCTTCAAATACAGGTACTCCTGTAAGTCCGGGGAGAGGGGATTACCATACTTCTGCACTTACAAACGAAGGTACTGAAGCCATAAAGCCAATTTTAAACCAGGGAAGAAATGAGAATGCAGAATGGATAGTTTTAGAAAGCTGGAGCGACTGGAGAGAAGGATCTACATGGTATAGAAGTGAACATCCCGAATATTTATGGCCTAATCAATACATTTCACTTGTACGTGAGTATGCCGATAGAAATTCGGAATCTATCGTTTTAGAAGCCGAAGATTGTGACGAATTTTTCGATAACTCTGTAGGGAATTCGGGAGGTGCCTACCGGGTACATTGGTATGATGTAGGTAAAGCCGTAAACTTAGATATTTATCGGCCATTACATAAACTCGCCGATAGTTCGAGTATAGCTAAACCAGCAACAGAACTAATGGATTTTTCTGTAGGATTCCAGGATTTGTGGGGTTTTGATTCCAAAGGAGATATTTATTGTCATGAAGTAGACGGGATTCCCGTAAGTTGGAAAAAGATAAATAAACCCTTGCAAGTGAATGATCTGGCCGTAGGCCGATATTATACATGGGCTATTACAAAAGATAATAAGGTGATGAAAACTGAGCTGCCTTACGGATGGTCTACCCAAAATCCGGAAGGTTGGCTTGATGTTACTAATGGTAAGCCTATGAAGGATATTGACCTGAATTTAAAAGAAGTATGGGGAATAAATAATGATGGAGAAGTGTTCTATCGGGATTTGGATGGCTTTAAACCCTGGACGAAAATAGAGGGGAAATTAGTATCAATAACTGCAGACGAAAATTTTGTTTGGGGATTTAACTCTTCCGGAGAAATTTTAAGGATTTCAGCAAATTCTAAAACCCAGTGGAGAACGATAGCTAACCCTTATTTGCTCACGAAGATTGATGCAGGAGGAGGAGAGGTATGGGGGATAAATGAAAAACAACAAATTTACCGTATGGATGCTTCCGGTGATGGGATATGGGAATATGTTACCGAAGGTGTTAATATAGGAGTCGGATTTGAATATGCCTGGGTTCAAAATCTTTCAAACGATTTTAAAAAATACAAATTAGAAGGGTTTGATGCAAAAAGTGTTTTTTGGAAATCTAACAGATTACCTAATCATGTTGTTTCTTTTTCAGCCAAGGCAGAGGGGGGCAAGGCGAAAATTTCATGGGAATCATTTAATGAAGTTAAAGAGAGCTATTATACTATCTCAAGATCTACAGCCCATGATACCACTTTTCATTTGTTGTTAAGGGAAGATGCTATCCTCACTGGGAATAATAAAGAAAAATACCTGGTATATGACGAAGATCCTGCAAGCGGAACTAACTATTATAAGCTCATTCAGTATTATCAAGGGGGAGATTCAAAAACAATAGGAATAAGAGAAGTAGATTTTTTATTAGAAAATCAGGAGATCTCTGTTTTTCCAAATCCACTAAGCAATATAATAAATATAAAAATACCAAA
>JAZQRF010000085.1:0-4109 GCA_045629485.1 Pelobium sp.
AAAAAGGATATGGTCACAAATTTCATGTAATAAATCTTAATGAGCCCCAAAAAAGCCGAAGAGTGAATCCGTTTAAGCCCGAATATATAAAAACCTTAGCGGATGCATCTGAGACAGCGGAAGCACTAGTGGAAGCTTTAAAAAAAGGTGATAAGTCAGCTGGAAGCGATCAGTTTTTTACGCAATCGGCCATAAATTTCCTAGCAGCTTGTATATATTATTTCAGTAAGTACCAACAAGGTAGATACTCCTCATTTCCTCACGTACTAGCCTTTTTAAATTTATCATACGATCATATATTTACTGTGCTATTCAGCAATAATGAGCTGGCCTCTTTATTATCGCCATTTATGTCCGCCTATAAGGCTAAAGCGTTTGATCAATTGGAAGGACAGGTCGGAACCCTGAAAATATTTATCTCTAGAATGGCAACCAAGGAAACATTTTGGGTGTTTTCCGGTGATGATTTTGATTTACGTATATCTTCACCTAAGTGCCCTTCAATTCTTGTGCTTGCTAATGACCCAAGTACACAAAGCATAAACTCTGCCTGCTTGTCTATTGTCCTTAATAGGGTTACTAAACTTATAAATACCAAAGGTAATCTTCCAGTAGGACTAGTGGTTGATGAAGCACCAAGTGTATATATACATAAGATTGATGTATTACTCGCTCAAGCCAGATCAAATTTATCTGCCGTAGTGTTAGGTATTCAGGAACTTCCCATGCTCCGACAGCAATATGGTAAAGAGGCAGCTGATACCATCACGGCCATAATGGGAAACATTATATCTGGAGCTGTACGAAGTAAGGATACCCTGGATTGGCTAGAAAAACTTTTTGGAAAAGTTAAACAGCAAGGTGAAAGCTTAAGTATAGATAGAACAAAAACCTCTATTTCAGTTAATGAAAAACTAGACTCACTAATTCCCGCGGGAAAAATAGCGTCGCTTTCAGCGGGCGAAGTTGTAGGAATTCTTGCTCGTGATAGAATTGAAAAATTTACTGGAGAATTTCAAACTACAGCAATCAACTGTAGAATAAACCTAGATATGAAGGAGTTGAATAAAGAGGAAAATAACTACCAAGAAATGCCCCTCTATTACGACTTTGGAGATCAACAAGACGAAATACTACTTGAGAATTATACCCTAATAATTCAGCAGGTAAACCAAATAGTAGACCATGTTATCCAAAGTTAAAATAATCCCCTTTCTTTTTAATTCATAAAGAACATGTTTTATAAATTTCTTAATTTCTGTTATATAGGCAGAAGTAGCACCCCTGCATTGCCTACATATTTAATATCTCTATTACTAATTCCTAAAATTCATTTTGCACAACAGCTAGATATTAGTAGCCCCTTGCCCGCATTAAAAATCACTTCCCATTTCGGCAATCGAATTCATCCTATCCTAGGCATACCTAAATTCCATAATGGCGTGGATTTTAAGTGTCAATCTGATACCATCAAAAGTATTCTTAATGGTAAGGTGATTTTTGCAGGATACCATACGTATCTAGGAAATTATATTGCCATAAAATCTGGAGAACTGGAAATAATTTATGCACATCTGAATCGTTTGCTGATACAACCAAACGAACAGGTATGGGCCGGAAATAATATTGGAATCTCGGGAAATTCTGGCCTTGCAACAGCAGAGCATTTGCATCTATCGATAAAAGTAAAAGGAAGGTATATAGACCCTATAACATTTCTTAAAGCGATTCAAGAACAACACGTTAACAACCTAAAAAATTACTAAAAATGGATAATCATTTTATAAGCCTACAAGAGAAATTAGCTTTACTACCATCTCTTGGAAGTATTGAACTAACCCCTGAAGAATCCATAATATATGGAATAGAATATTTGGATCATTCTAATCAATTTAAGGAGGGAGATGAAGATGAATAATAACACATCCAAAGCTTTACATGAAATTGTAGCTAATAATATAATAAAACAATTAGAGCAAGGAACAGCGCCATGGCAATTACCATGGAATAGCAATGGCCCTTCATTTATGCTCCCCTATAATGCCATAACAGGCAACAGGTATAAAGGAATCAATATATTATCCCTATTAAGTGCCCAAAGAGAGGACCCTAGATGGATGACATTTAAACAAGCAGAGTCTAAAGGATATAGTGTCAGAAAGGGTGAAAAAGCAACACTTATTCAATATGTAAAAACTCATGATTATTTCACCTCACGTGACGAACAAGGCAGAATAATAAACCGAGAGGATGGAAAACCATTAAAAGAATTTCAAAAACTAAAAACACCAATTATTACTACCGCATGGGTATTTAATGCCCAGCAAATAAACGGTATAGAACCTTTAATAATAAAAGAACCTAAAATTTCAAACTGGGAAAATCTACAAAGAGTAGAAAATCTGATTATAGAGTCAAAAGCTGATATTTCTCACAATAATGAAAATAGAGCTTATTATAATTCGAAAACAGACCAGATTATAATGCCCAAACGCAATCAGTTTGATTCCGCAGATAAATATTATGCGACATTATTGCACGAATTGGGACACTGGACTTCTCATAAGGACCGCCTGAACAGAGATATTTTTAATCGCATGGGAACCCAAGAGTATGCTCGTGAGGAATTGAGGGCAGAAATTGCCTCAATGCTTATAGGCCATGAACTTAGTATTGGACATGATCCTGGACAACATATTGCTTATGTGGAGAGCTGGATTCAATTACTAAAAGATAAACCTTATGAAATACATGCATCAGCGGCAGATGCCGAAAAAATATTAAACTATATTATGGCATTCGACATTAAAAGAGATATTACAACTGCTAAAGATGTACAAGAGAATACTAAAGTTTCGAATAAAAAAGTGGGCCCAAGTCTTAATATGGGAGAGATAATCGAGTACAATAATACCTCCTATAAAATTCATAGTCTGCTTAAAAGAGGTCGCTTTAAAGTTGAAGATCTATCCACAGGAAATAACTTCATTCTTTCTAAATCCGATGTTTTATATAATTCTTTACTCTCTGCTAAAACCCCAACTAAGATAATACCAATTAACATTAGTCAAGACGCTGACAAAATACCAATTAAACAAGAACATTCTAACATCATATCGATCAAACGATAAAATTTTACAAACTATTAATTATGGAAAACTCAAAAAGTAAAATGGAAACTCTTCCCTTAGAGGAATTAGAAAAATTGGGCCTATATAAAGATGGAGACTTAAAATTAAAACCTGAAGATATTGAGTCTTTACTCTCAGGCCGACGGACTGATATGGTTAGTCTCAAGGGGTTGCAGGTTGAGGGCATCGAT
This sequence comes from Pelobium sp., assembly GCA_045629485.1. Taxonomy (GTDB): domain Bacteria; phylum Bacteroidota; class Bacteroidia; order Sphingobacteriales; family Sphingobacteriaceae; genus Pseudopedobacter. Next base: position 3,323 of record JAZQRF010000085.1, read on the forward strand.
ATTGATAAACTCGATGCCAAACTTTCACTATACCGTGATGAGCTAGACAACATTACTCTACAGATTCACCCCATTTATAATAAGCCACAAAAACACCCCTTACTAACTACAATGGAAAACGAGGCTCTTATTACTGGAGAGGTGAACGTAATAAGTAAATTACATAAAACCAAAGATGATAACATCATTACCGTAAACATCGAATACGATAAACAAACCAAAGATTTTGTATCCTATGACCCTAGTAGACTACCTCAAATAATTGAAGTTAATGGATTGCCCTTATCTGCTTCACAGCAAGAGGATTTTAGAAAAGGTAAACTAATTGAATTGGAAGATGGTACAAAGTTCCAACATTCAGCCACCGATAGTCAAGGAATACTCTCGGATAGAAAAAGGTTAATCCTTTCTGTACTAATTGATGGAGGATTGTCCTATCTTATTTTTAGAGAATTAAAAAATCTAAGAGATAATTTGCATAGGCAGACTGAGGGGTTGACAAAAAACTACAATGAAACTCTTGCAAAACTAATTATGGAAAATAAAGATAATTTAGATAAACAAACTACTGTTAAGGATTATCACGCTCAAATGATTAACAATACTCAAAACGATTCTTACAGATATCCCTCGAGATGAGCAGTGCTAGTGAACTACCCATTTGCTAAAGACAAATGGGCTTCGGGCTTCACAGACTTGTGCTTTGTTGCCAAAGTCTTATTTGAGTCTCCGCCCGTGTAATCGCCAGTTCCTGACGATATTATTTTTAATCCTTCTTTCAGAATGT
>JAZQRF010000086.1:0-15675 GCA_045629485.1 Pelobium sp.
TAGACATTTCTTTTTCAAGACCTAATGCTAATATCTGCTCTTGAATTTTACGTCTAACAAGAGAACCAGTACTTCTTTCAAATCCACCTGTTTCAAAAACATTATTTTTTAAACTAAAAGACACAAATATTATTAATACAAATAAAATACATATATATTTAAATTTGTTTTTTTATATTTACTTTTATTCAAAATAAAAAAAATATTTTTAGTCAACCACGAAAAATACGATCTAAACAATAAAAATTATAACGATTCTCAATCATCAGAAAGAGCTAAAAAAAAAAAAGACAGAATCAGTTCCCATATTCATTAAACTATGATTAAGAGAAATGAAATAAATAGTCTAAATACTCTAAGCTATCACAAATTCCAAAAAAAATCTTCTTACTCGCCAAAAAAAGACAATAAAAAATCAACACCAAATCCAATTTAAAACAAAAATTAAAATAAAATGAAAATTAAAAACATCAAAAAACCTTATTTAATTATTTTTCTTTGCATTATTTTCGCTTGCAAAAAGAGCGTCAACAATAATGAACAACCGGATTTCAATCCAATTCCTCAAGAAGAATTTATAGAACTTACAGCGGGAAATAATACATACGGTAAAATATCGGACTTTGAAAATAAACCAATAAATGGAGTTGTTGTTAGTGACGGATATTCAAGTATACAAACAAATGAAAGTGGACTATATCAATTCAAAAGAAATCCAAATTCAAAATTCATTTTCTACTCAACCCCCAGCGGATATGAAATAAACACAGAAAGTAATGCCTTAAAAATTGCAAAGTTCTATAAAAAAATCAATGTTTCAGAAAATGAGCTTTTCCGATCTGATTTTTCTCTAAAGAAGTTAGCTAAACAAGAAGATAACTTCACATTAATATGTATTGGAGATCCCCAAACCGGAACAACGGCTGAAGTAAATAGATTTAAGAATGAGACTATTGCAGATATTAAAGAAACCTTAAAAGGCATTAGCACACCAGTTATTGGATTATCTATGGGCGACGTTGTATTTGACCAGGACCTCCTTCTACAACCCATGAAAGCATTATTAGGAAGCATGAGCATGCCTGTGTTTACCACTATTGGAAATCATGACAAATTCTCAACAACTGGAAATCCAAAAGATGGGGAGGTATTTAGTAATCACTATGGTCCTCTTAACTATTCATTCAATTATGGTGATGTGCATTTCATTTGTTTAGACAATGTTCGCTTCAACAATACCGAAGATTATATATCCTACATTTCAAATGACCAGATAGAATGGATCAGAAACGATTTAAAGTTTATCCCAAAGGATAAGATGCTGATTGTATACTACCATATGCCTATTAGAGGTGGAGTAATGAACAATAAAGCTGCCCTGTTTAATCTGTTAAAAGACTATAAAGAGGTTCAACTTATGTGTGGGCATACTCATTATAACCAAAACTATATTCATAGCACTCCTAAAATCATGTATGAGCATATACACGCAGCGGCATGTGGAGCATGGTGGAGATCTACCATAAACGGAGACGGAACACCAAATGGATATGCGGTTTATAATGTAAGCGGGTCAACCATAAACAATTGGTATTATAAATCGGTTAACTATGCTAAAAACTTTCAGTTGAGATTACATCGTGGTAACGCGTTTTTTGGTGGTCAATATGGAAACTTCGGCTATGGATTATCCAGTAATGTTATAGTTGCGAATATCTGGAACGCAGACTCTAATTGGAAAGTAGAAGTTTATGAAAACGATATTAAAACTGGAAACATGACTCTAAACACAGGCCTAAATAAAGACGCTTGGGCTCTTGGATATCACCTTGGCACACTTAATAGAAATCCCGATACATACACTACTACAACTCCTCATCTTTACACTTATACCTTAAAAAACCCAAGTGCCAATGTTAAGGTAATTGCAACTGACAGGTTTGGTAATATATATGAACAGGATAACATAACTACAGATTTACTTGCCGCTATTTCATACTAATCCACTCAACAAAGGAATAGCTTTTAGACATAAAGCTTTAAAGCTAAAATTCTTTTCAGGAACCACAAAACGACACCAAAATATTTGAATCATACTCAACCCAAGCGCTTGGGTTGAGTATGATTTCCCAAACCTACCTTCAAAACAAAAATCTCTCTAAGAAAAAAAGAATATCTCAACAAATTTCCTATTTAGAATTTAACCCATTCCATTTATCCGTTCTAAAAGAAGATGCAGGCAACCCATCCATATTATACAAATCCCCTTTTACCCAAGCTTTAAAAGCATACCTTGCTGCCAAGGGCCTATTAATAAAAGGTGATGAAAGAGTAATACTATTGCCTTTTACCACTGGAATGGCATTATGGAAAACTTTATCTGCACCTGCAATTTCAAAATTTTGTGATTTGATGTTCTTTAACACTAGACCGCCTGCTGCAAAATCAAAAAAAAGAGTTATTTTGTTTCCGCTAATTTTACTTTTTCTAAAGTAGGGTCCTGCATACACTACCTCTTTTTTCTGATAAGTTTTGGCAAGTGCATGATAAGAAAGTCTTTCTGCAACAGTTTTTTTATCTGATGGATGATTAGAGTGCTCTTCCCCTACATCTGTTAAAACTGCCATTCCAGAGTTTTTAATTTTTTTTTCCGCAATTAGCTGAGACTCTCTTAGAATTGGTACGAGTGGCTGTAGTTCAACCTCTGCCTTAGATAATTCTTTTGTTTTTGAAATATAAGGCGCTATCTGAGCGTAATAAAAAGGAAAATCTCCAATGTCCCAGTCTTTGCGCCATTGTTTTACCATAGCAGGAAACATTTTCAGGTACAAATCAGGCTCGTGTCGATTTTGTTCTCCCTGATACCAGATAGCCCCTCTTATTCCATACCCTATTATGGGATGAATCATTCCATTATATAATCCAGAATGTGTGTTCTTATTTCCATTTTTCACATCTGCTTCTTCCGGAACTTTTGCTTCAGAAAAAGCAGCAAGTGCTTCGCTGCTCATCCAGGATTGGACTAATGTTCCGCCCCAATCAGCCTCTATGATACCTACTGGAACGTTTAATTCTTCATGGAGTATTTTTGCGTAAAAATAAGCAACAGCACTAAAGTTGGGGGTAGTTACAGGAGAGGCTTTTATCCAGTTCCCATTACAATCTTCTAAGGGTTTCTTCCAGCTTATATTCTTTATATTGAAAAACCTAATTTGTGAATTTCCTGAATCTCTTATTGCTTCTGATGAGCCTGCTACAGGTTCATTTTTCCTTCCCTTCATAGGCATTTCCATATTGGACTGACCAGAAGCGAGCCATACTTCTCCTATCAGTACATCCGAAAGACTTAGTTCTTCCCCATCATTAAAAGCTATAGTATATGGTCCACCTCCCCTAGGCGTATTTATTTTAACTTTCCACTTCCCTGCCTTATCTGGCAAAGTTTTATAAGTTTTATTATCCCACGATGTAGTTACAGCTACTTCCCTATCAGCTTTACCCCATATATTAACAGTTGCTTTTTGCTGTAAAATCATCCCGCTTGAAAAAACAGCTGGCAGATTAACTTTGGCTAATAAAGTTTCGGAAAATATCAACGCCAGAAAAAAACAGATAACAGCTTTAAGTTTCATCTAAATGTATTGATTTAATTTTAGCTTTATAATAACTCTAAATCGGCAGAGACAAAATAATGATCACTCGGATAAACACCATTAACATTATCCTTGATTATAGATGCAGACAAGGGTTTTATATTGCCCCGCATCCAGATAAAATCTATTTTTCTCCCCTTATCTTTCTTCTCGTATTGATCGCCTTTAAAAAGATGAACAGTATGACCAGGCTCGGCCTCACCATGAAGGGCTGTATAACTATCTTTCCATCCGCTATTCTTAATGTGCTCGCATACAACGTTAACCATACTTGCATTAAAATCTCCGGTTAAAATTTGCGGAAATTCGTTCTGATATTGCCCGCATTCTTCCAATGCTAATTTAATTTGCTGTTCTTTAGCTTCCTGACTTTTATGATCTAAATGCAGATTCAGTACTCTGAAATCTTTTTTTGAAAATTTATCGTACAAACGTACCCAGCTTGCATTTCTTGCCCTTGCAGAATTCCATGATAAACTACCTGCTATAAGTGGTGTTTCTGACAGCCAATATCCTCCTGCAGATAAAAGCTCGTATCTCTTTTTAGAAAAGAAAACAGGGTTTTTGGCAATTCCATGATAGCCCCCCTTAAATTTATCCATTTCCGGCCCTTCAAATCCAAAAGACAAATAATCCGGAAATGCCCTTTTCAAATCTTCATTCTGATTTCTTAAAACCTCCTGTAAACCAAAAATATCGGGCTTTTGGTTTTTGATAACCTCTATGCAAACAGCTTTCCGTTTGCTCCAACCTACTCCTTTACTCTCATCTTCATCTAATGCCACCCTAATATTGCAGGTTAATATTTTATGGGATAATTTTCTGGCTTTTTTATTTTGAGCACCTATTAAAATACTTGGAGCAATAGAAGCCCCTGCAACCAAAACCGTTCCTTTAATAAAAAACCTTCTTCCTACTTTTTTTGGATCCATTTCTTTATTTTTTGATATCTATTTAGCACTGGTGTATGGATAGTCGCTTATAAATTCATCCACACCCAAATCCAAGAGCCTTTTTATTTCTTTTTGACTATTGGTATTGCCCCCAACAAGCTTAATTCCTTTTTCCCGACAAGTCCTCAATACATCGTTATTTATTAACTTTGGCGCCGGACAGTAATATGTAGGCAAAAAGGTCAATTTATTCAGATTTTCTTCAAGTCCTCCTTTAACAGTCAATAACATCAGCGGAATTTCGGGATACTGAATATGTATTAATTCCAATGTTCTTGGATCAAACGATTGTATAATCACCCTCGCCTGTATTTTTTTATTTTGAATGATTTTCATCAATCTTTTTACATATTCTTTAGGAGCCGGTAGATATATCCCATCTCGTTCTTCAGATGTTTTGGTTTCAATATTATAGAATGGTTTGGCGTAACCTTTACTTTTTACATGCCACTCTACAGAATCGATAAGTTCTGCTAGCAACGGCATATAAGCTTTGGAATTCTTTTGTTCAGGAAACTTTTCATTAGGTTTTGTACCAACATCATAAGCTTTAATCTCTTTATAATTCATCTGGTACAATGCCAACCCTTTTCCTGCTGCAATAGGATTCCCAAATTTATCTAATGTAGTATTATGGTTTACCCAGGGATCATGTGAAACCACAGCCTTTTTATCTTTGGTAAAACAGATATCCATTTCCAATACAGCAGCCTGTAAATCCAGAGCGTTTTTCATCGCTGCTATAGTGTTCTCTGGCATTAACCCCCTAAAGCCACGGTGTGCATGAACTTTAGGGAGTTGTTGTGCATATACTAACGAAGATGTTACCAGTCCGATAAGCAGGAAAATATTCCTTTTTAAGCTAAACATACTCTGTTTTTATGCGAGTTGTTCTACCGGATTTAAAAACGCTCCTTTTTCTATTAACTCCGCTCTTAATTCGTTAACATCAATCTGGGAAGGTTTAATTCCTTTCCTTACAGCTAACTTTGCAGCTCTTCCTGCAGCCTCACCCATGGCCATACATGGTGCCATTACGCGAATAGCCGACATTGCTTCGTGGGTTGTAGAAATACATCTTCCTGCAACTATTAAATTTTCTATGTTCTCTGGTATTAAAGAACGATAAGGGATGTCATAACAATCTCCACACCATTCTAAAGTACAGCCTCCACCCTGAGGATGATGAATATCAAGAGGATAACTTGCTACCGCAATGGCATCATCAAAACGGTTACAACTTAGAACATCCTCTGCAGTCATTACATATTTCCCTACAATTCTACGGGTCTCTCTTATTCCAAGAAATGGGGCCATTTTTGTAAAATGGGCATTCTGAAATCCCGGCACATATTCTACCAAATACCTCTGAATTTCTTCTACCTGTCTTCTGCCTTCTATTTCTCCATAAGACAAACTTTCAGGATTAGTTCCATCAACACCGCTTATCCTTGACATATTTACCCATACTTCGCCTTCTCTTAAACCTGTGATTAATATGGTTCTTTCAACAGGCAATTCATAACCTGCTTCACGAGCTTTCGCCATCAAACTTCGTAAGCCAACCACAATAAACTGGTTATTTTGCCCGAAATACTCAGCAGGAATAAAATCCGTTAGGTAGGTACGAGGCTCTTCAGCAATACTCATCCTTAATTTTTCGGTATCTACACCACCCATACAGAACATCAATGTAGGCGGCTGTGCGCCACCATCATCATTCCCCTGCTCGCATTCTACTCCTGCCCTATAAGCTACATCGGCATCACCTGTACAGTCGATAACTGTTTTAGCTAAAATAGCTTCTCTTCCGGATTTGCTCTCGATAATAACACCTTTTATTTCGTTACCTTCCATCACTACTCCGGCACTGAAGACATACAGCAAAACATCTACTCCACTTTCTTTTAACATTTCTAAACCAACATTCTTTACCGCTTCAGGCTCTACTAAAGTCAGACTCATATGTAAAGGACATGGCCTGTGTTCACTGGCGGCATCTTTCTCTTTTAACCTATCTATGAATTTTTGGGGGATGCCTTTAATTATCTGATTTCCTTTTTGGCCTAGAAATCCCAGAATAGGTAAGCCTATAGTCATATTACCGCCAACAAAACTTCTGCTATCTATCAATGTTACTTTTAAACCATCTTCGGCTGCAGCTTGTGCAGCAATAATTCCGGAAGGCCCGCCTCCAACCACTAATATGTCAACTTCCATTCTTACCGGGATCTCCCTTGCCGGTTCATTAATTATCGTTCTATTTTCCATTACTTTTATTTTATTTATTAAACTTATCTTTTAACTCTTGCTTTGGCTGTTCCTTTTTAACCATTGTCCATAATATTAAAACCGCTATAGGATGCAAGAAAGCCATAGCAATAAATATTTTTTCTGTACCTAAAGTTCCCATAAACTGTCCAACGAAATAATTAAAAAACACCGCTCCTACTGCACCAAATCCACCGGCGATACCTAAAACACTGGCTACATTTTTCACAGGGAATGCTTCTGAAATTACCACACTGATGGTAAACAACCAGCTCAAACAAGCCAAGGCTACCAAACTAAAAATGGCAATCGTAGCATAAGCACTTGGTAAATACGGCGTAAGCACACATAACGGAGCAAGAATGGCAATTAAGCTCAGCATTATTTTTCTGGCTTTTAATGGCTCCTGTCCTTTTCTAACTAAATGATCAGACCATGCAGAGGTTCCAATAGCCCCCAGATCTGCAACAAGAAAAGGAATCCAACCAAACATACCTACCTGAGCCAAAGACAGGCCTGATTCTTCTTGTAGATATCCTGGCAACCAAAATAGACAAAAATACCAAACCGGATCGCTCACGAAACGTATCAATAAAATACCCCATAAGCTCTTAGTCCCCCATAATTGGCCCCATGAAAAAGCGGCTGTTTTTTTAATATCAGTAGTTCCGGCTGCTTCCAGTGTTATATTTTCCGGTGGATCCCGATAAATAAGAATCCATAATAAGGCAATGATAATTCCAACAATCCCCGCTACTATGAATACAGTATGCCAGTCATATGCTATGGCAATCCACGCAACTAGTGGTGGAGCTATTATAGCTCCTATTGAACTCCCTGCGATACAAAGGCTATTTGCAGTAGCCCTCATTTTACCTGAAAACCAAATTGTTATAACTTTTAGCTGAGCCGGAAAGTTAGTAGGCTCTGCCAAACCTAACATTGCTCTAAAAAAAGTAAATTGAGCAAATGTTCTCGACAAACCGCCGCCAAAACAGGCTACAGACCAACCAATGATACCATAAAACATCACTTTTTTTGCACCAAACTTATCTACTAGCCATCCAGACACAGGATACATTAAAGCATAGCAAACTGTAAAAATGTTAATCACGATAGCATAACCCGAATCATCCAGATCAAATTCTTTCTTAAGGATTGGTTTTAAAATCGATACGATTTGACGATCATAATAATTAAATACGATAGCAAGAAATATAATAAATATAATTAACCACCTTCGGCGTTCTGGGATAAGAAATGATGACATCTTTTAAACTTTGTTTATACTGGTTATGGGCTATTATTATGGTAATATTTCTATTAAAGGTTTCCCTACGCAACCATTTGGCATCTGTATTTTTAACAGCGCTGCTAATGTAGGGGCAATATCTGTCATGCCATGTACTTGATTAGATCTCCCTGGCTTTATTTTCCAACCCATAAAGACTAAAGGAATATGCGTATCGTAAGCATTCCATACGCCATGTGTAGTACCCACTTTTCTACCTGTTATCCACCCCGGTTCTGGAACAATAACTAGTGGTCCGCTCCTTTGTCTGTTGAAACCGTTAACCAGCATCGTTTTTAATGGTTCGGGAACAGCTCTGGCTTCCAAATTTTCCATATCTACAACCATTTGCACTCCTTTTGTCTGTTCTAATTGGGAAATAACGGCTCTTTTTATTTGGCCATAACGATCAAAATCCTTGACTTTAGCCTGATTAAAATGGATTCTGTGGTTTAGTATAGAATACACTATATCTTTTTCGCCGAACTGTTTGTTAAGCTCATTGTTCAATACTTTTTTCAATACATTGTTATTGAGATTTCCTGCCGGAATTTTATTTTCTTCCAAATAAGCGGGCACATGAGCAGCCCCATGGTCGGCGGTTAAAAAAACGAGGTAATTATCTTTACCAATTTTTTTATCCAAATAGCTAAAGAAATGTTCTAGGTCTCTGTCTAAACGAACATATACGTCTTCTATCTCTATAGAATTAGGTCCGTACATGTGTCCTACATAGTCTGTAGATGCCAGGTTAACGGTAAGGAAATCTGTCTCCGTACCCATCCCTAAGCCATGGCCTTCCATAGCTTTTTTGGCAAACTCGAGAGTTAAAGTATTTCCAAAGGGTGTATTTCTGATGATTCCCTTACTGGCGTTATAAGCTATACTTAAATCGTGTGGAAACTCTGATTTGGCCTCCTTAATAAAGCGTCCCTCCCATGGAACAAAATCTGCGCTGCTTTGCTTGTAATTTTCTAAAGGAAGCAAGGTATTCCACCCTCTGGCTACTAATTGATCGGCTATTTTAGCCTCATTAAATTCATTAGCCCAAGCTGGAAGTTCTTTTGCATAATAAGTACTGCTGATAAATTTTCCACTTATATCGTCAAACCAATAGGCCATATTTGCACTATGACCGGCAGGTATAATAGAAGCCCGGTCTTTTAGAGACACCCCTATTACTTTAGAACGGAAATTTGTAGCTAATCGCAACTCGTCTGTGATGGTGGTCGTTAGCAAATTAACCGGAGACATTTGCCCTGCAACCGCCCCTTCTTCTTCATCAATCTCTTTACTCAGGGGCACCCCAACCACGCCTACCGTGGAGTCGCCTACGCAATATACTCTCTTTCCGGTTGACACTTCTACCCATGCGTTACCAGTTATGCCGTGTATTGCAGGAACAGTCCCAGTGTATATACTAGCATGTCCAATCGCGGTTACCGAAGGAGAGTGGTTAATCATGACATTATCAAATGAAAAACCTTTTGATAAAAGTCTGTTAAAGCCTCCTTTACCATAATGGTATTGAAAACGGTAAAGGTAATCCCACCGCATCTGGTCGGCAACAATTCCTATCACCAACTTTGGACGACTTATTTCTTTTTTTTGTGCTAATGCATGTAAAGAAAGAACACATAAAAATACTACGAACAGGTTTCTCATTGTTATATTAACTTTTTTATCTGTTAGGTTTACTAGAGCTAAATAGCATCTGGTAATTTCTATCTTATTATCTCTGTTAAAATAACAAAAGAGGCAAATACATTCTGAATGGCATTTTTTCAAAATTTTAGCACATATTATATTTTACCGAATAATATAGAATCCTAAATAAAACCAAATTAAACAATTTTAAATAACAAAAACAATAAAAACAACAAAATTAAATCTTTATTAATAAATTTATAAGACAAATTGCTTAAGCATTTTAAAAACATATCTCTACATAATATCTAATCTGAATTATTATTCAACCTTGTATGAAAATCTTTCTATTTGTTATTATTTGTATTACAATTAATAACACATTTGCCAATCCTATTGATACATCCCGTTCTTCGTCCATCTCATTAGCAACATTCGATATACAGTATCATAACCTGAAAGACACTTTAAATTCCCGGGAAAACAGAGGTGAGTTTTCTCAAATTGATCAAAAAATATGATATAGTCATAATTGGCGCACAAGAACCATTTAAAAATCAAATTCAAGATCTACTAACCTTATTACCTGAATATGCTTTTTGGGGTAACTCGGTAACAGGAGACACCGCATCAGCTCATAGACATTTCAATCCCATATTCTATAAAAAAGACCGGTTTTCTGTTTTGGATTCTGGTTCTTTCTGGTTTTCCGAAACTCCCAAAATTAAGAATACCAAATCATGGGACTCTTATAGCTCAAGAATGTGTAATTGGGTTTCTATTTCATGACAGGAAATCTGGAAAGAGATTCTATCATTTTAATATGCATTTTGACCATATTGGTAAAGTAGCAAGAATGAATAGTGCCTAAATATTGAGAAATAAAATTGAAGAAATTGTATCTGACAATACTAATGTAATTGTGACTGGCAATTTAAACGAAAATCAGCGTTCCGTATTATACAAAATCATGACAGAATTTTATAATTTTCATGATCCAATAATCACAGCCAACCATACGAAAAATACAAATTGGCACTCTTTAAACAACTATCAAGTAAACACAACCGAAAATAATGGAAGAAGAATAGACCACATATTTTATTATGAAAAACAAAAACTATTCATTTTTATTCCTGGCAATTAATTAAAGATGATTTTGAAGGCAAATACCCTTCTGACCATTTCTTTATAATGGTATCGTTTGGCTTAGACTGAATACATATATTTTTTAACCTGATTTAAGTTACTTTTTACAGCAAGTATAAACTCATAGTTAAAATAAAAATCTGTATATCTATTTTATTGCCCACTTCCCTACCATGTGTTTCACTAATTCATAATTACATTTTTTTTGTTTGCGAAGATAAATCTTTAAGCTAATTGCAAGACATAACCATCTATAATTTTGCATTGTACTGTAGTAATATCTGACATACTAAATTTAGAAACGAAACGAGCACAGTAATAATTAACATGTAAGTTTGCAGATTACATAATATCGACAAACATCGAATTCCTACCTCTTCATGACCTCCAACTTACAAATCAAAGGAGTATGAGGAGGCATTTTTGAATTATCCCCTGTACCACCGTGTGCCAAATTAGAGGGAATTATGAATTGTGTACGCGTTCCTTCAGGCGTAATCGTAATTGCTTCACGCACCCCGGCAAGAAGAGTGTTTTCAGGTCTGATTTTCTCATATTTGGAAGAGTAGAGCACTCCATCTAAAGAAGAAAGCGTATAAATTACACGAAGCTCTTTTCCCTTGTTGTTAATTACTCGTAAATCAGGAGAATAAAGCAATCCAGTAGGAGTTCTTTTATAGCTTAATTTACTTTCAGCTATAAATCGTTTTATTTTAAGCGGTTCGGCTGCCTGTCGACTCGCCATAGCTTCTGCCTTGTACTTTTCAACCCTTTCCAGAAAAGAGTAGTCTCCTTTGCCGTTTTGATTGATAACCTTTTTGATCCTTAATGTATAAATCATGTACTTAGAGCTGTCGTTGGCTAGTTGGGGAGAGTGATTTTTACGTTTGATAGAATCAAGACTTACCTTAACTACGGCACTATCACCTTCACTTAAGTATTTAAATGCATCTTGTACATCACCTTCGAATTGAGGCATTGTTGCATATACTTCAAGAGGCAAGGGATCAAACTTAGCAGTACCCGAAAGCATCTTCCCTTCCTCAGTTGCTTCAGTATAGGTTAAAAAAACAACTGCAAGTTTCCCGATAGGAGGCGTATCATTATCCTCCACAATTTTGTACTGCATGATTCCTTTACCCTTCTTATATTCAGAGCATCCCCCAAGAAAAAAGGTACTAATCAACAGAAATGATATAATTTTTCTCATAATATAAAGATTAGAGGTTATTTTAGTGTTATTACTAAAATAACCTCATTTAATTTTTAGTTATACATACTCACAGTAAACTTACTGTCAGCATCCATCTCTTCGTTATTACTTCCGGGGAGTGGTTGTATTGTACGAATACTTACTGTACCCTGTGTTAAGTTAAATTTTAAGAGGCGCATCCATCCATCTCCTCCATACTGTACACCATTTTTTTCTCTAAATTGGTAATCAGACACAAAAGATTTAACAATATGTCCGTTATGATTATCAACTCTATAGCCTTCGCCCGTAATGTGCCCCCCAAACATCATAAATACATTAGGATTATTTTTTGCAATCATATCATATATTCTTTGTCCTTGATTTGTGAATTTCCCCGGAAGGTTGTCAGGTCCCTGCCCCACCGGTATTTTATGTTTATTGTTATGAACATCGTTCGGACCTCCATTATCAGAAGGAAGCGTGTGAGGTTTCATTATACTGTGACTCACAATTATAACTTTTGCATCTGAATTTGCTTGGATTGCAAGATTAGCCCAATTTGACACACTTGCTTCTATACTGGAGCTGTAAGGAGATACAGTACTTGAGTTAGGGCAATCTGGCGGATAGTTAACTGTAGTATTACTTCCAGGCTCATTGTATTCTATAAACAACACCATGTACTTTTGCCCAAAAACGGTAAAAAAGTCATAGTGATTATCATTATTATTAGATCCAACAGTAGTATAGTTTGTGCCATACCATGGCTTTTTAGGCTGGGGAGTACTGTAGTAAGGAGCAGTACCCATAAACCTGTCTCTCCCGAAACGTTTTCCGTATCCACTAGCAGTAGCGCCAGAACCAGGGTCACCAGGGCACCATTGATCATGGTTACCCACGGCTAGACCATAAGGAAAATTAGTATCATGCAGCCTAGTAAATTGCTGGTTTGCCCTTACCCATTGAACATCATAACCTGGCCTATCACCATCGTCGGTAATATCACCAAGGTGCGCTACGTACTGTATGTTCAAATTTGTTCGGTTTGCTAAAAGAAAATCAATCTGCCGACTGAACATAGTCATCGTTCCACCATGCGATAGCTCTGTATAATATTGCGTATCTGGTATAAGAGCGATATGAAAGGTTTGATCGGCGCTTGTACTGGCTTTAGATTTGCCCGTTCCAACAGTCTTTTCTTGAACTAAATCAATTGACTTTTCACAATTTGTGAAACAAATCAGAAACAACATTGCTACAACAACTGAGAAGGTTCTCATACTTAAACCAAGCTGTCTAAAACGAGGTTTCTTTTGGTAGCAAATGGAATCACTACCAGATTGAGTGTTTAAATTTTTCATTTATTAATTGGTTAGTTAATTGGTTTCTTAATTTATGACTCTTTGTAAGTTTAACTATACCCATCTTATAAGATGATACATTAAATCACACATAGAAACATGATAAAATCAAATATAATTAAACCTTTTTAAATTTAAAAATGTTTAATTACATTTTTTTATATTAAAATGCTGTATTTTAGTTTTAAAAATAAATTCACATTTGAAATATTGCAATGGTTTCATCTTTATCGATTCTTAATATCATTACTTATCAAGAAAAATTAAACGGGAAGATCTTCTGTAGGTCGTATAAAAGATATCTTGATCCTTCAATTATCATTGTTTATATAAAAGAATCTTTCATTTTGGTAAAAAAACTTCCATGCGTGTCCTTTGAAAGTTGCTTGTATCTCCTGCTTAAGCCTTGCTTATATCTCGTATATTTCTTTAATGTTAAAATGGTTGGATTGTTTGTTCTCTTTGTGAGCATACTTATACTCCTTTTAGCACTGTTTTGTGGTTATTTACAAAAAAGATATAGATCCCAATAAAAAAAATAACAAACTGATATGATAATGATGCCAGTGCATTAGAGGGTGTCCCGATAGGACACTATGTACATATGGATAAAATAAAAAAAGAGCTACCATTAGACACTCTTTTGACACTTCTAGCTTATTGTTATGTAACAAAAAAATAGCCCTACTCCAAGTGTGAAAACAAAAGCCCCAAGCGTAAAAAATAAAAGGAAGTAAATGCCACGGTTTAGAACTTTTAGGTGGACTAACGAAATTAGTGTTATAGGGTTGATTAAAATAGCTATAAGAAAAACTTACTTTATCCTTAATTTTTGCTACCCAAAACGTTTTCTAGATGATGTTTATAATTTGGATTTAATGTTGACGTCAAAAACTCTTTTTAACAAAAAACCGGCTTT
This sequence comes from Pelobium sp., assembly GCA_045629485.1. GTDB lineage: Bacteria > Bacteroidota > Bacteroidia > Sphingobacteriales > Sphingobacteriaceae > Pseudopedobacter. The sequence goes on from JAZQRF010000086.1 coordinate 14,440, forward strand.
TGGAGCTCTTTTCAGGAGCAAATTCTTTTAACTCTCTGTAAACTTCCAATGCGTTATCAGTTAAAATCACATCTATTCCTTTCCGAATAAGCTTCTTATAACCCGCCGCCCGGGATCCCCTTGAACCTTCTTTATCGTCAAATTTAGCCGTGGATGTCATACACATTACTCCATTTTCTCGTAGCTTCTTAAGTAGTGCCTCATCTAACGGTTGTCGGTTAAACCCTACAATATTTTTCCAGGGTATTTGCGAGTTTCCATAAGCTCGCATAGCTTCTTCATCTTTAATAATTGCTTCATACATCAGATTAGGATTGCGCCTGTAATAAAACAGGGCGTCTTTCAATCTAAATGACGATATAAGCACATAAGATTCTGCATTATTTTCTTCTATTAGCCGAAGCAGTTTTTCTGAGGGGACATTTTTTCTATCAAGCACCAATACAGTTTTACCTTTGGCCCATTGAAGAATTTCTTCCAGTTTATGGATTTTGTAATCTGTGATGTTTCCGGCAGGATCTTTCAGCCTGACATCCTGCAGTTCTGCCCAGGTATAATTGGACAAATTCCCCACACCAGTACTAGTACGCTCCATTCTCTCGTCATGAAAAGCCACAATCACGCTATCTTTCGTTAACCGGGGGTCTATTTCAAAAAAAGCATGGATTTTACTTAATGTATTCTCTAAAGTAGCAATATTGTTTTCAGGAAATCCTGCTCGAGGGGCTCCTCTGTGTGCACATACTAAGGGTATCCTATCTGGTGTATAACTAAAGAATTCTTTTAAATCTGCAGTACTTTTGATGTCAAAACAATGAAGTTCCTGTTTTTTTTGTGCATAAACAGAAAATGGGAGCACCGATAAAAACACGAAGGTGATTACAATTTTTAATATTGTTAGTGATCTTATTTTCTTATTATTCATAGTCTCTGCTTATATTTTTATTTTATCCGTTATAAAGATGATTTCTATAAAGGTTGTTTCTGAAAGATTAGAAGTTTTAATACAAGATTATCCAACATCAAAAGCCCTCTTCCAAACGTGTCATCCAATTTATTGAACCAATATCTTCAAAGCTTTATTTAATCCTTCTCCTTTTACAATTAAAATATATTGTCCTGCAGCTGGTTTTTTCTTAATATCTAAAATATAATCTATTTGATCTTCTTTCAGAATTATACTTTCTTTATAAATGGGAATGCCGAAAATGTTTGTTAACGAAACCTCTATCTGCT
>JAZQRF010000087.1:0-7650 GCA_045629485.1 Pelobium sp.
ATGAATTAATTACAAAGGAATACACGTATTCGTCAAGCCCTGTTACAATTGCCGTTACTTGCTCTGCAGGATTGGTTGTGGGTGCATTTACAGTAAGCGAATCGCTCCCATTATTCCATTTAATCACATATTTAGTAATGGTAGGGTCCGGACTTGGGTTCCAGTACAGTTTGGTCCTGAAGTCTCCTGCCTGGTATCCCACATTCCGGGCAACACCCGGATAAACCATTTCCTCATCATTTAAAAAAGACTTATAGTCATCAGCATATTTTTCACAGCTTAGCAGTGCAAGGCATATAAAAAAGAAAACAGTAATGTTGAATGTAATTTTCATTTCTTTAGTTTTTTATTAACAATTTACTGTACTATAAAGGGTCGCCATATACCGATATTTCCATAGCATTTACGTAATTCAGCCCTCCCCAGGTTTGGGTAGTTTCAAATCTTATAAATTTTACTTTCGGAGCTATAGACGGCATGGTGAAATTAACGCCCTGCGCAACAATAGCATGATCGGCCTGGGTAGCCTGGTTTGGCTGTGACCCTGATGCAGGATTGGGAAAAGTAAAGTTCCCCATATTCACCCAGTCACCCACAACCGTTCCTTCCGGAGAATTTCTCGGTGGAAGCATATCCTGAGGGGCGTCACTGGCAGATCCCCAAATTGTAAACGTCCTGGTGTTTTGGTTTGCAAAATACTCTGTAGGCCTTTGCCACACCACTAAACGGCTTATTTTAGCATTTACACCAAGTCCAAATGTTCCTATTGTTTTGCCATTGGGAGTAGGCACAGTATGCCATCCATTACCGTCTATTCTGCCATCAAAAAAATAATGAAATTCCCAGCCAAAACCTATTATAGCATCACTAGGTAAATTGTACGTAAAGAATTTACTTTTATCCAGCAGGGTTTCGAATAATGGTGTCAGGGTTTTAAAAATGGTATCCGACTTATTTCCAAACCGATCTGTAGTATATACCCCGAACTTCCTGGGCACTGCATCAAAGCCCCTCATAGAAACATTTACAATACCGCTGCTTATGTATTCGGGGTCCTGTTCATCATATTGGTTCGTGTTCTCGTTAAATGCTAAAAGATGCACTGCTACAGGAACCTTATTGGGATTAAGCCCATAAAAATTTGCTCCTCCAAAATCTGGCGTAATTTCTATGTTTGAATTTATCAGTAAATAATTTGGGGTCTGCGGATTCACTTTTACTACTACCGGATCGGACATTACATTTGCCCGGCTCACTGCATATAAAGTAACTTCATATTCCTTCTCAAGAGCAAAGCCATCAACCAATATAGTATCGGTATAATAGCTTGATTTTGTTTCCCTTATTCGGTTATCGTTAATAGGATAACGGGCCAATACATATAAGAGATTTTTTGAATTAGGTAAAGTATAGCTGATCCTGGCTCCACCATTTATATTCTCTACCCTGACATTGGTAACCACATCGGGCTTTGTCTTATCGTTAGAGATAATATCAATATTGGATTCCATTTCCTTACAGGATCCTAAAAACAATATTGCTACCAATACCGGAGCTAGTATTAGGTACGAAAGGCGTATATGTTTATTGATCTTTTTCATAATTTTAATTTGTTATTATTCATGCTAAACAAAGCGCTATTACCAATATGGGTTTTGAACAAGATTTTCGTTTACTACCACATCAAATGTATTTATGGGCCATAAATAGTCTTTCAATCCAAATACGGGAATAAGAACATTTTGCGGACGATAATAATTTGCAGCACTTTCTTCATAAATATTCCAACCCTGTAGCGGCCTGCTTAAAACTTCCTGCAATTCCTTCCATCTTCTTAAATCCCAACCCGTCTGGCCTTCAAAACAAAGCTCAATCCTTCTCTCCCGATGAATAATTTCGCGTAAGCCGTCTTTAGTATTTGGTTTATTGGTATTCCTTGCATGATCTCTCCAGGAAACTACCACTCCTTCCAAGCCTGCTCTTTCTCTTACCTTATCGACATATTCCTGCGCTATTCCAATGGCATTTGGACCGGCAGCTTCATTCACTGTCTCTGCATAAAGCAAATACAGGCCAGAAAGGCGAATAAAAGGAAGCTTGAAGTCACTCGGCTGAAAGCCCTGATCCATTACTGATAAATAATTAGAAAGCTTTTTGGGCCAGTACCCGGTTATATTTGTTGCGTACAAACTCTTTGGTCCGGAAACTGCAGCAGGGCCACGGGCCTGCACATAGTATGCATCGCTTTCGTTTGTTTTGCCATTACCAAACCAGATACCGCCATCAAAACCAATACTTGCATAAAATCTACGCTCCCTGTTAAGGTGCATTTTTGCAGTTTGATAGCCCTCTTTTACATAATGCCGATTGGCGGCATCGCCTGTCTCTGGTGTAAAACGACTGGCATAAACCCAATCCCTATCTTCCGTTATGGGTACCCCATTATTGGTATAGAATAATTCGGCTGTAGAAATAGGAACCGACCAGTTGGAAGGATGCTCGTTACCCAGCGATACCGCTAAACTGGTCAGCTTTGGTGTAACAAAACCCTGGTAGCTAAAACCATAATTTGAGGCCCATATCAATTCTGAGTTTTCTTCCCACTTATCAGTTATAGCTGCCTGTAAGGTGATCACTTTTTTTAACTCATCAGAGACATTACTCACTCCATTAGGAGGGACACGGGTATATAGTGTTAATCCCTGCTCTTCGCATTCGTCTATAGCTTCTTTACAGGCTTGCGCTGCTCTTTCCCATTTCGACGGGTCGTAAGTTGCCGGAAAAAGCGCTACTCCATCCTTATCTTTAAAACCTGTATAATCCGGATTCCCATTGAATAAGGGGCTGGCGGCTGTGGTTAAAACCTCGGCTTTAAAAGACATCCCAATAAATTTGGTAATACGCCCGAACTCTCTTGCCCTGTTTTGTATTATTGGCGGAAGGTCCGGAATAGCTTCATTGAGCAATAATTCTACATAAGCAAATGATTCATCAATGGTGGCTCTTTTTCTTTTTGTATCTTCTACCGGACCATCAATCGGCAGATTTTCTTTTATAAGAATAACCGGACCATACATTCTTATCAAATAATAATGGTAATATGCCTTCAGGAATTTCACTTCCGCAATCCATCTCTTCTTTTCAGCCTCTCTTAGATCTACCGGTTTATCTATATTCTCGAGCATAATATTACACCTTCTGATGGCCTTATAAATTCCGGAACCACCATTTCTTTCTCCCCAATAATCCAGGACAGGATTACCACTGCTTTGTACACCTCTTACCAGGTTAAAACCCCCGGTGTTAATCGTATTAAAAGGATGGTCATCCACAACGGGATAGATGATTTCTGCTGATGTGGTAAACCCGGCATTAGCGGTTACATTATGCATCCGCTGCATGGTAGAATAACAACCGAAAAGATAGTTTTCTGCCTCATTACGATTTCTGAAAGCGTAGTCCAGCGTTCCTACAGCATCGGGAGTGATATCGAGGTATTTTTTACATGATGTGCCCATTGTTAGCAGCATCATTAGGCAAACTAATTTATAATATAATTTCATAGCTTATATTTTTTGTCTTACTACTTAAAGATTCACGTTCAGCCCCACATTAAATACTTTTTGGATAGGATAGGCAAATCCGTTACCGCCTTGCTCCGGATCCCACATCTTAAATGGGCTCCAGGTGAGCAGGTTAAGGCCGTTAAAATAGACCCTGCAGTTGGTTAATCGTAAAGATTTAGTAATCCTCCCGGGCAGGGTGTAACCAACTTCTACTGATTTTAGTCTTAGAAAACTCGCATCGCGAAGCCACCAGGTGCTGGACTGCAAATTATTGGTAATTGATGCCCTGGATGTGCCCAGCCTTGGATAAGCAGCATACAGGTTTTGGTTTTCTTCTGACCAATGGCTGTTGGCAAAATCCTGTAAAACCTGCGTATTGCCGTATACATATGCATCAGGACTTGGGATAAACGGACTTACTTTATTAGGATCTATAAAGAAGGAGACACGGGCCTGCCCCTGGAAAAATGCGGAGAGATCGAAGCCCTTATAGCCGGAAGAAAACCCAAATCCGTAAACAATTTCGGGGGTTTGAGGATAACCCAAAAATACCATATCCAGGTTATCTATTTTCCCATCCTTATTCACATCCCTATACTTAATGTCTCCACCCTGAGGTCTTATCACGTTATCTCCAAATAACTGGACCGGAGAATTCATAGCTTCCTGATCATCTACAAATAAGCGCTCTGCTATATATCCGAAATTGCGGCTGATAGGCTGGCCTATAAAACGTCTCCATGGTTCGGCATAGTTAGGCTCTTCTATATAGGTGTATTGGTTGGTCGAATAAGTGAAATTTCCCCTCAAGGCAGCCCAGGCGGTGTTCCTGAAATTTTGCCTGTAGTCTAATGAAAACTCCATCCCTTTAGAATCTACCTCGCCTAAATTTGTACTTACGGATGATTCCAGTCCTTCGCTGGTAGGAATATACCGCTCTCTTAATATATCGTATCGATGGTTTTTAAACACCTCTGCAACGATATTCATATTTTTTAGCAAAGTAATTTCTGTAGCCAGATTTGTTTGCCTGGATGTTTCCCAGGTAATATTAGGATTAGCATAGCTGTTAATAAATACACCTTTACGTTCGTACTCGTTGTTAAATCCGAATTGTGAAAAATTAGGCCCGCTATTTAAATTAACATCTGAGATATAAAAGAAACGTTGCGAACCAATTGCATCATTACCAACAATACCATGACTGGCTCTTATTTTCAAACGATTTATTAAACCGCCTGCTTTCCAGAAATTCTCATTAGAAACCACCCACGATGCGCCGATGGTTGGGAAAAATCCATAGCGATGGTTTTCGTCAAAACGCTCGGAGCCATTATAACCAAAATTAAATTCAGTAAAATACCTGTTCTTGTAGGAGTAGGTGAGCCGCCCCGCTAAACCGAGGTTCCTAAAAGGTAAAGAATACAATAAACTGGTTGCGTTTGTCCTGGGATCTATGGCATTTGAATAAACGGTTTGTTGTGCAGTACCAATCAGGGTGGAATTAATGTTATGATTTTCTCCTATTTGTTTGTTATAGTCAAGTGCTCCCTGGAAGTACAGGAATGTATTTACATTTGGTTCGTTTTTGCTGTAATTTAGGTACTCCCTGGCCACATTACTCCCTGTAGGCTGTGGATTCAGCCATGTTAAGGTATATTGGTTGGTCTCTTTGTCGTAGGTTCCATAATTATAATAAAATGGAGAATAGTCTAATTGAGAGTCAAAATAAGAATACCTGTTGGTGTTAAATATCCCACGGAATTTAAGTCCCTCCGTAATAAAATTAAAATTTTGGTTCAACTCAAACTGAGCCGACATACGTGACTCTGAGGAGTTCTTGTGCCCTCTTAGCAAAGCTGCATAAGGATTATTGTAAAGGATTCCATTAGCGTTTGTTCCGCTGGCAGAACCCACGTTACCAAAGAGTATATGCTGTGCACTGGAATTAGCTTCGTCTGCAGGAAAATAAGCCGGAAAAAGAACCGGACTGGTATGGATGGCAATATTGTATAAGTCTGATGAAAAAGAACCATCAGCAGTAAGCGGGCCACTATACTCGCTAAAATTACCCGAAAGCCTGACAATCAATTCTGTAGTTTTGGTTAGGTTAACATTTACATTCGACCGCAGCTGGTAATTTCTAAACTTCACATTATTGTCGTTGTTATTGCGTACGTCTGTCCTTAAAACCCCATTATCAACATTATAAGATCCTGCAACATAATAACGGGCAAGAGAACCGCCACCGCTCACACTTAAATTATTACGCTGGGTAGCAGCTGTCTTTTTAAATAAAAGGTCGAGCCAGTCTACTGCGGGATAAACGTAAGGATTGCTTCCTGGCTCGCCATTAATAGTTGCTTGTGTGTTCCTGATTTTAGCCTGAGAAAAAGGTAATGGCAAACCCGGGTCACGTGTTAAGGTAGCTTCATTATACAAATTCATGTACTCAATTGGATCTACCAGATCCAGGGTTCTGGTGGATTGAGACGAAGACAGCTCGGACCTGAAACTGATGGTTGCATTTCCTTCTTTACCCTCCTTTGTACTTACTAAAATCACACCGTTAGCCCCCCTTGCACCGTAAAGAGCTGTAGCACTTGCATCTTTTAGTATGACAAAGCTGGCAATATCATCTACCTGGAGCCTGGCCAAATCATTAGACCCTACTTCCACATTATCAATTAATATTAGTGGATCTTGTTTATACCCAAAAGTGGTTACACCGCGTACAAAAAACGCCGCATTATCCTGGCCGGGCTGCCCGCTTCTTTGATAGGCAATAATACCGGCCGCCTGTCCGGCCAGCGCATTGGTAAGATTACTGGCAGGAATTTTTAATTCGCCGGGCTTTATACTGGTTACCGAGCCGACTACCGCTTCTCTTCTTTCCTTTCTTCCAAAGGCGGTAACGACTACTTCATCCATTAGGTTTTCTGATTCCTGTAAGACGATATTCAGAACCTTCCTCCCTTCGTTAACGGTTATTCTTTGCTCTTTAAATCCTACATAAGAAATTTTTATTACCGTACCGGATGTTACATCCAATACAAACTTGCCATTCAAATCTGTTGTGGTTCCAACATTTTTTACATTTTCGGCAACCACACTTACTCCAATTAAAGGCTCGCCCAACGAATCCCTGACGCTGCCCGTTATGGTTAGGCTGGCAGAAGATTGAGCATATATAGAACTGTTAACAGAAAAGCATAATATGACCAAAAAAGATAGACAGACACCGCTCTTACCTATAATTTCGGATAGAAGAGTGTGGCTGATTTTGTAAATTGTCTTCATATATTGGTTTGGTTTATTATTGGTTTATAATGAATTAGTATTCCTTTGCGTGATCGTTAGTCAGCTGAGGCATCGGAACATTAAAAGGGTATTTACCCTTATGGAGATAAAGAAAAAGCCATTAATCTGGTTGATTGATGACGGACACCTACGTCACACTTAAAAAATAAGTCAGTTAATTTAATCATGTGGTTTAATTTAATTGGTTTAATTAGTAAGGTAAATCTACACTCCGGGGTTTGTAAAAAGAATGGATAAACTACAAAAAAAGATGGACAATACTGCCTTTTCCTAACAACTCAGGAAAATTAAGCTCCAAATTACGACTATTAAGCTATCTAAATAATAGGCAGCTTTCTGGTATTATACATTTCTTTCTAAAAGCTACTGAACCGAATAACCTCCTTTAAGACAACATAGCATCATGCCAAACTGTATTTTTTAAAACCTCCGATCAAAGATGACCTCCCTTTAGGAACCGGAAATTCTATCCCAAATTATTTTAATCTGATGGACAATATAACCCTATAGCAATCTAAATTTCATATATTGCAATGAACTTTTAGTACCTGAGCACCAATTAATGAATACTATGGAAAAAACCACAAAGGGAATTAAGGAAGGATTTGTTGGCCAGCGTTTGATCGTTTTGCCTCCAAACATCAAAAAAGCACTGCATCATAACGCTTTGATCAAACCATTTCACCTTACCGCAATCGGGCATTATCCCAAAGCTGTGAACCATGAAATAGAAAGGAAAACGGGTAGTAACCAGTACATTCTT
>JAZQRF010000088.1:0-6793 GCA_045629485.1 Pelobium sp.
TTGGATATAGAAGATAGCAGGATATTACTCTGGATTTATTAGCTCTTATATTTTGCATGCCAGAGACTTGTAAAAACAAACAGTTATTATTCTCATTAACATTAATCTTAATTCAGATTAATGTTAACTATTTAAATGTGACCAGAGTGAGGGATAGCAGCAGTATGATGAACGGTGTTTTAGGATTGTGGATACCTGTTTTTTATAGAACGAAAGCAATTTCTTTGAAATTGAAAGACTTAATTTCCCCATTGACATCCACCAACAACGCTCCATCAATGCTAACATTGACAATTTTTCCTGATACCTGGTCTCCTCTAACTATAAAGTCTGCCATTTCGTTCATCCTAAAAAGCTTGCCAAGATAATCTATATGTAATATTTCTGTTTTATCATCTTTTAACTGCAGGTACCTTTTCTCTATACGCCCACAAAGTTCTTTTAATAATATTTGGAGATCCAGTTCTTTTCCTAAGATATTCTTAATAGAGTTTGCATGGTTTAAATCATCAAATTTGGTCTGGTTTACGTTTAAACCTATCCCAATAATGCTCGATTTTAATTTACCTCCTGCAATGGTATTCTCTATTAAAAGTCCTCCCAGCTTATTATTTTCAACATATATATCGTTTGGCCATTTAATTTTACAATCTTCTCCTAATAATGGCGTTAGGTAATCTATAATCGCTAAAGAAATTGCTTTGCTTAAATGAAATTGACCGGAGACAGGCAAAAAAGTGGGTGTCAGGTAAATACTTATTGTTAAGTTTTTACCCTTGGTGCTTTGCCAGGTGTTGCCCTGCTGACCACGCCCTGCAAATTGATGGTCTGCCATAATTACAGTTCCTTCTGCAAGTGGCGCATAATTTGAAAGCAGGTTCTTTAGATAATTGTTTGTAGAATCTACCTTTGATAATTTTACAATATTTTGTCCAACAAATAGTGCTGAAAAAGTGTTATTTTGCAATATGAATTTAATTAATTTCCAAAACTAAAATTTTTTGATGGTAAAAAACAAAATTGCTAATCAACCTAATGATATCTCTGCTTTAATTGTACATGGAATACAGGAAAAAAAGGGGAATGAAATTGTAAGACTAGACCTACGAAACTTAAACAGTTCTGTTGCAGACTTTTTTATAATTTGCCATGCAGAGTCGTCAACTCAAATAAAAGCAATTGCCAATAGTGTAGAGGAAGAAGTTTTCAAAGTTACAGGACAGGAGCCCTTGCATAAAGAAGGATTTCAATATGCCGAGTGGATTTTATTAGATTACGCGGAAGTGGTTGTTCATATATTTAAATCTGATAAAAGAGAATTTTACGGCATTGAAGATTTGTGGGGAGATGCAGAAGTTAAAATTTATCAAAGCGCCTAATTCTAAAACAGGTATTAAGAAAAAATGATGAAAGAAAATCCAGATAAGAAAAAATCAATAAAAAAAGTTCCCGGTAAACGAATTGTACCCAAGCCACCTAAGTTCAACATTATGTGGATTTATGGTGCGGTAATATTAGCCATACTTGCCGTACAATTTTACACCAGCGGTAATAGTGCTAAACTCATCACCTACCAAAAATTTGAGCAGGAAATGCTTAAACCCGGTGATGTAGAAAAGCTGGTAGGTTATAAACAAGACGATCTTTATAATGTAGAAGTCTACATCAAAAAAGACAAGTTAAACCAGGAAAAATACAAAGATGTAAAAGATGGGGGAAATTTCGGCGTAGGAAATAACACTACCGGACCTCAGTATTATTTTAAAGACGGCTCTTTTGAAGCGCTGGAAAAAAGACTACAGGCTTCTCAGGCTGACGTTCCTGATTCAGAAAAAATTACTGTTCAGCCAGAAACCAGAAGTAATCCTATTTCGGGATGGTTCTGGAGTGTCATTTTCCCAATAGTGTTATTCGCTCTTCTTTGGATTTTTATCATGAGAAGAATGGGCGGTGGTGCTGGTGGTGGCGCAGGAGGCCAGATCTTCAATATTGGTAAATCAAAAGCTACCTTATTTGATAAAGAATCGCAGGTTAGTCTAACATTTAATGATGTTGCGGGCTTAACCGAGGCCAAACAAGAGGTAATGGAAATTGTGGATTTCCTTAAAAACCCAAAGAAATATACTAACCTTGGAGGTAAGATTCCTAAAGGAGCATTATTGGTTGGTTCACCAGGTACAGGTAAAACTTTACTGGCAAAAGCTGTTGCCGGTGAAGCACAGGTTCCTTTCTTCTCTATGTCCGGATCGGATTTCGTAGAGATGTTTGTTGGAGTTGGTGCCTCCAGAGTACGTGACTTGTTTAAACAAGCAAAAGAGAAAGCGCCTTGTATTATTTTTATTGATGAGATTGATGCCATTGGAAGAGCCAGAGGCAGAAATAGCATGGTTGGTGGTAACGACGAAAGAGAAAATACCTTAAACCAGTTACTGGTAGAAATGGATGGTTTTGGAACGGATTCCGGAATTATCATTATGGCTGCAACCAACAGAGCTGATGTATTAGATAACGCTTTATTAAGACCAGGCCGTTTCGACAGACAAATTTATGTGGATATGCCTGACATTAACGAGCGTAATGAAATTTTTAAAGTTCACTTAAAGCCTATTAAGTTAGAAGAAGGTATTGATATTAATTTCTTAGCTAAACAAACTCCTGGCTTCTCTGGTGCAGACATTGCCAACCTTTGTAACGAAGCTGCTTTAATAGCCGCCCGTAAAGGAAACGAATCGGTAACCAAGCAAGATTTCCTTGATGCCGTAGACCGTATCATTGGTGGTTTAGAGAAGAAAAACAAAATCATTACCAAAGAAGAGAAAAGAGCAATTGCTTTTCACGAAGCAGGTCACGCAACGATCTCCTGGTTATTGCGACATGCGCACCCACTCATTAAAGTAACTATTGTTCCTCGCGGGCAATCTTTAGGTGCAGCCTGGTATTTACCAGAAGAAAGAAGCATAACCACTACTGAGCAGATCTTAGACGAAATGTGCTCTGCACTTGGTGGAAGGGCTGCTGAAAAACTTATTTTTAACAGAATTAGTACCGGCGCTTTAAGCGATTTAGAAAAAGTAACTAAACAAGCTTATGCCATGGTTTCTATGTATGGTTTAAATGACAAAATTGGTAACATATCTTATTATGATTCCAGAGGATCTGAATCTTTTACAAAACCTTATTCTGAAGTTACCGCAAGAATAATTGACGAAGAAGTAAGTAAATTAATAGAAAGCCAATACCAAAGAGCTTTAACTATTTTAGAAGAAAATAAAGAGAACCTGATTCGTCTTGCAGAAAAGCTACTCACCTCAGAAGTGATCTTTAAAGAAGATTTGGAAGAGATATTTGGCAAACGTCCTTTCGAGGAAAACTCTGATGAGCTATTGGCTCAGGAAACTGCGACTTCAGAAGTTTCAACTCCTCATGCCGAACTTGCTAATCCTGAGCTTCCTGAAGCTTCTCAACAAGTTTAAATAGATCTTAATCCCCCGAACAAAATTCGGGGGATTTTTTTGTTCCTCCCTCCAAAAAACAATTTTTACCTTTGTCATTAATGAATGATACTACTTCCAAAGAGCAACTGTTAAAAAAAATAAGAAAGGCGCTGCTAGAGAAACGCGATAACCCTTATCCTAATTTAGAGGAATTGCCGCTTTATCCAAATACAGACGAAATTCCCGAATTAGTTTTTGCTGAGGAGTTTGTTAAGGTTAGCGGGCAATTTGTATTCTGCGAAGACGAAATTCATTTGATAGAAAGTATACTTTTATTAGCCGATCAAAAAAAATGGCGCAAAATCTATTGCTGGGAAAAGCCATTACAAAATCTTTTGGCTAAATATGAATATCCATTCTACGAAACAGACAAAGATTTTGAGTTAGCAGAGGTAGGCTTCACACTTTGTGAAGCTCTTATTGCAAGAAACGGCTCTATCCTCATCAGCAATGCCAACAGCGCCGGAAGAAGATTAAGCATCTATCCAAACGTACATGTTGTGATCGCTTATACCTCGCAGCTGGTGATGGATTTAAAGGATGGGTTTAAATTGCTAAAGGAAAAATATGGCAATGATATGCCCAGCATGATCAGCACCGTTACAGGCCCCAGCCGCACAGCGGATATAGAAAAAACACTCGTTCTTGGAGCACACGGGCCTAAAGAATTATTTGTATTTCTCTTAGACGATACTTCCCAGTAAATTATCAACATCACTTTACATATACTAAAAATATTAGTATTTTTGAGATGTGCTAAATAATAACCAGGATAACTTCATTAAAGGCCGGGGCGCCCAGGGCAACCTCAACAACCGCTTTAATAAACAACAATATGCTTTAGAGCATATTGAAGGTTTGGATGAAGAATTTATTTCTGATACTAAAACTGAGTTCATCAAAGAGTTTCCTAAAAAGATTATTTCAGGGAACAAAAGTGCCGATCTTAATTTTGGAAAATCCATCAATCCCTACCACGGTTGCGAACATGGCTGCATTTATTGTTATGCAAGAAATTCGCATGAATACTGGGGGTTCGATGCCGGGCTAGATTTCGAAACCAAAATCATCACCAAACCTGATGCTGCCAATTTACTCCGGAAAGAATTTAATAGTAAATCTTATCAACCAGAATTAATTCTTTTATCAGGAAATACAGATTGCTATCAGCCTGCAGAACGAAAATTTAAAATTACACGCCAGCTATTAGAAGTATTTTTAGAATATAAACATCCTGTAAGTATCATTACTAAAAACAGCCTTATTTTACGAGACCTGGATCTCTTAAAAAAATTAGCGGAAGATAATCTGGTTCATGTAAATATGAGCATCACCACTTTAAATGAAGATTTGAGGAATAAACTCGAACCCAGAACCGTGACCGGGAAAGGCAGATTAAATGTGGTTAAAAAGTTAAGTGAGGCTGGTATCCCCGTAAGGGTAATGGTTGCGCCGATTATACCTGGTTTAAATAGCGATGAAATTCCGGAAATTATAAAAGCATCTGCAGAAAACGGTGCTTTAAATGCCAACTTTACTATAGTTAGATTGAATGGTGCAATAGGCGAGATCTTTACCGATTGGATTTATAAAGCCTTCCCGGACCGGGCCGAAAAAGTTTTAAACAGGATTAAGGCTTGCCATGGCGGAACATTAAATGACAGCCGATGGGGAAAAAGGTTAACCGGCGATGGCGTAGAAGTTGAGGCCATTCATCAGCTTTTTAAGATTATGCTGAAAAAGTACAACCTCAACTCAAGAATTAATCCTTTAAATTTCACTTCATTTACAAATATTTACAGCCAACAGTTGAAGCTATTTTGATTATTGCGAACTATTTATTTAACTTTATACATAATACCAAAATAGTATTTAGTTCAATAAGCTTATTATGGCTCAAAATATCAAGTCTGTTATTACAGGTACAGGAAGTTATATCCCTGAAAACATTATCAAAAACGAAGCTTTCCTAAAAAATCAGTTCTACGAGAAGGATGGAACAAAGATTGAAAAAGATACCCAGGAAATTATTGAAAAATTTCAGTCTATCACAGAAATAGAAGAAAGGCGATATACTTCTCCAGAACAATCTACATCAGATATAGGATATTTAGCAGCAAAGGCAGCGCTGGAAAGTTCTCAAACTGATCCGGAAGAACTGGATTATATCATTGTTGCTCACAATTTTGGAGACATTGAAAGTGGCAGCAACCGAGTGAATCTTTTGCCTGCAATTTCCAGCAGAATCAAACACAATTTGAAAATTTCAAATCCGGATTGCGTTGCTTATGACTTGCCTTTCGGTTGCCCGGGTTGGGTACAAGGAATCATACAAGCCGATTATTTTATCAGATCTGGGGATGCCAAAAAGATCTTAGTCATTGGCGCAGAGACCCTTTCTAAAATTACAGATGAGCATGACCGCGATAGCATGATCTTCGCTGATGGAGCTGCCGCTGTAATTTTATCAGCTGAAGAAAATACAGATAAAGGCATATTAGCTCATAAAGTACAATCTCATACCTTAGACGAAGCTTATTTCTTAAGAATGGGCCCTTCTGATAAGCAGAACAGCGATCACCCGGAGAACTTGTACATTAAAATGGAGGGAAGAAAAGTATATGAATATGCGTTAAAAAATGTACCGATGGTGATGAAGGCTGCATTAGATAAAGCCGGGCTTGATGTTTCTGATGTGAAAAAAGTTTTAGTACACCAGGCTAACGGCAAAATGGATGAGGCCATTTTAAAACGTTTCCTAAGATTATATGGATTAAAAGATGCTCCTGAAAACATTATGCCTATGACTATTGCAAAATACGGTAATACATCTGTGGCATCGGTGCCAACCATGTTGGATCTAATATTAAAAAATCAACTGGAAGGACAACAGTTGAGTGACGGTGATGTGGTTTTATTTACCTCTGTAGGTGCTGGAATGAATATCAATACGGTTGTATATAGATTTTAGAGTCTAACTATCATATAAAAATCGTTCTAAAAGGAAACACTTTTTTAATGAAAACGCTGACAGGGTTCAAACCTTGTCAGCGTTTGTTTTATTGTTGGCTGATATAAACCGAAGATAAGATCATACTCACACAAAAAAGCGTTTTAGCCGAAGCGCTTCTGTGTTGAAGATACTATTTAATGTCTTTATAACTTAAACCCATATTTTGAAACATAAAGGCCCATTTGTCGGCTTGCTCTTCTATTATTTTTGATGTAGGTTTTCCTGCTCCATGCCCTGCTTTAGTTTCTATTCTTATTAAAACAGGTGCTTTCCCCAAGTGAAATTC
>JAZQRF010000089.1:0-20178 GCA_045629485.1 Pelobium sp.
TTATGTCAATCTCCTCACAAAAGCCGCTTTCAAAGCTCGATATTTTTTCTCTTTCTGGTATCCAGATGAAGACATTCCATATTACATGGCTCATGTTTTTTGTTTGTTTTTTCGGATGGTTTGGTTTAGCACCTTTGATGCCTACAATCAGGGTAGAACTGGGTTTAAGTAAAGCCCAGGTGGGAAACATCATTATTGCTTCTGTCACCTCTACCATTGTTGCCCGCTTAATTATTGGCAGGTTGTGTGACATCATAGGTCCCCGTAAAGCTGCTGTATGGCTGCTTACATTAGGATCTATCCCCGTATTTTTAGTGGGTCTGGCCGATTCGTATGCTACTTTTCTTATTTTCAGATTGGCTATAGGTGTTATCGGAGCATCTTTCGTCATTACACAATACCATACTTCTATGATGTTTGCCGCTCATATAAAAGGTACAGCTAATGCTGTTACCGGCGGATGGGGAAATCTTGGTGGCGGTGTAACCAACATGGTAATGCCCCTGATATTTGCCGCCATTGTTGGCTTTGGTTATACCGAAGGACAAGCTTGGAGGTATGCCATGATTTTTCCAGGTTTAATGATGCTGGGCGTTGCTGTTTTGTACTGGAAATATACAAAAGACACTCCGGCAGGAAACTTTGACGAGATTAAAAGAAAAAAAGCTAAGGTGGGGAAAACAGATTGGTCGGTGCTGGCAGACTGGAGAGTTTGGGCTTTAACCATTGCTTATGCCATGTGTTTTGGCATGGAAATCACTTTCGATAACATTGCATCATTGCATTTTGTAGACACTTTTGGCTTATCGCAAAGCAGTGCCGGTTTTTGGGCTGGTGTATTTGGTTTCATGAATATTTTTGCCAGAGCCCTGGGCGGAATCGTTTCTGATAAAGTTGGATTAAGGTTTGGAATGAGAGGCAAAGGCCTGCTTCTGGGATTGATGCTGTTATTGGAAGGTTTCGGCTTGGTTCTTTTTGCATTATCCGGCTCTTTTGTATTGGCGATTGTTTCTATGCTATCCTTTGCGCTATTCCTTAAAATGGCCAATGGCGCCACTTATGGTATTGTCCCTTTTGTGAATGAAAAGAACGTGGGTTTAATTAGTGGCGTTGTTGGTGCCGGCGGCAATGTTGGCGGTATGGCTTTTGGTTTCCTATTCAAATCAGATTCCATTACTTATGTAGAAGCTTTTCAATATATAGGTTATCTGATTATTATAGCTTCTCTTATCATTTTGGCTACAAAGTTTACCAAAACAAAATCTTACGAACAGGAAACAGAGGCCGATGAAGTTTCTGCCAACTTCTCCAATAAACAAGCCTATGATTGATTGCCGCAAACATTTCACAGGATTTTGCGTGAGGGATTGAAATGGAAAGCCCGCATCCCGATTTTTCATCGGGAGAGGACTTGCAAAGTAAAGCCCGACCCCTTGCGAAGCTTGGGGACACGCCCTAATTAATGCAATTATAAATTATTAAAATTATTGCCCATACATGCCGATTGCTAAAAAAGACATGAACAATTTCCCTTCTACCTGCAGCTACTGCGGGGTGGGCTGTGGCGTCATCCTGAAAAAAGAAAAAAATGGGACTGTAAGTTTAGAGGGCGATAAAAATCATCCTTCTAATAAAGGCATGTTGTGCAGTAAAGGCATGAATTTACATTATACCGTAAATGATAAAAGCGACCGTTTGCTTTATCCGCAAATGCGCTATAACAAAAATATGCCTTTGCAAAGAGTAAACTGGGAGGAAGCTTTGGAGCGTACCGCAGCCGTTTTTAAAACTTTTATTGATAAATACGGACCAGATTCTGTGGCATTTTATGCATCGGGGCAATGTTTAACAGAAGAATATTATGTAATTAATAAGCTGATTAAAGGTTTTATTGGCAGCAATAATATCGATACCAACTCGCGTTTATGCATGAGCAGTGCGGTGGTAGGCTATAAAATGTCTTTGGGCGAAGACAGCGTTCCGGTTTGTTACGATGATATTGAATTGGCCGATTCCTTTTATGTTACCGGTGCAAATCCGGCCTGGTGCCATCCTATTTTATGGAGACGGGTAGAAGCGCATAAAGCAAAAAATCCGGAGGTTAAAATTATTATTGTTGATCCCAGAGCAACAGATTCTATTGCGATTGCTGATCTACATTTACAAATTAACCCGGGAACGGATGTAATCCTCAACCATGCCATTGGCAGGTTATTGATAGAGAATGGAACCATCGATTATGATTTTATTTTGAACCATGCTGAAGGATTTGAAGCTTATAAAGAAATTGTTTTCGAAAGAACTCTAGCAGAGTCAGCGCAAATTTGCGGATTAAACCCAGAGGATATGGCTCTTGCAGCAAAATACATTGGCCAGGCAAAGGGCTTTATTTCTATGTGGACAATGGGTTTAAACCAAAGTGCAGTTGGCGTAAATAAAAACCTCAGTTTGATTAACCTGAACCTGATCACAGGTCAAATTGGCAAACCCGGGTCGGGGCCATTTTCTTTAACCGGTCAGCCAAACGCCATGGGCGGACGAGAAGTTGGTGGCCTGTCTAACCTTTTACCTGCACACCGTAACTTAAACAATCCGGTTCACCGGGAAGAGGTGCAACAATTTTGGAGCGGCAAACCCATACAGGAAAAACCAGGATTAACGGCTACAGAAATGTTTGAAGCGCTGGAAGATGGTCGTTTAAAAGCCATTTGGATTTTATGCACCAACCCATTAACCAGCCTACCAAATGCTCGCCAGGCAGAGGCGGCTTTGAAGAAAGCCAAATTTGTGGTGGTGCAGGAAATCAGCAATAAGCCAGAGACTTTGGCTTACGCTGATGTTATTCTTCCTGCTGCTGCCTGGGCAGAAAAAGAAGGTACCATGACCAATTCTGAGCGCAGGATTTCTTACCTGCCTAAAGTAGTTGATGCTCCGGGAGAAGCGCTACCTGATTCAGAAATCATCTGTCGTTTTGCACAAAAAATGAATTTCCCGGGTTTTGATTTTAAAAATACAGAAGGCATTTTTATTGAACATACCCAATTAACCGCTAAAACCAATATAGATATTAGCGGGTTGAATTATGAAATATTGAAACGTGAAAGAAGTGTGCAATGGCCTTTCAATAAAAAACACCAACAAGGAACATCAAGATTGTTTGAAGATAAAAAGTTTTATACCCCACATAAGAAAGCAATCATTCATTCGGTTTCTGATACCTTAACCAGCGAACAGCCAGATGAAAACTTTCCTTTTATTTTAACAACGGGCCGTATCCGCGACCAATGGCATACCCGTAGCAAGACCGGCAAAGTAAACAAGTTGAATCAGCATATTAAACAGGCATATTTGGAGATTCATCCTATAGATGCTGCAGCTTTAAATATTGAAGAAGGTGATGTTGCGCTAATTAAATCAAGACGTGGAGAAGTGATGGTTAAAGCCAAAATAGCTGATACTATTAAACCTGGCGTTGTTTTTTTACCCATGCATTGGGGGAAAATTTTGGGCAGTGACTTAAACCGGGCTAATAACCTCACTAATGATTTGGTTGATCCTGTTTCTAAAGAACCTGATTTTAAGTTTTGTGCCGTTAGCGTACAGAAATATAAAAAACCGCATCAAAGGATTGTGATCATTGGTGCCGGAGCCGGCTCTTATGGCTTCGTGAAATCTTATCGTGAGATTAATAAAGACGATGAAATCACTATTTTCAGTAAAGAGAATTTCCCTTTTTATAGTCGTGTGATGCTTCCTGATTATATCAGCGGAGAGCAAAAATGGGAACAGCTGGTGAAGATGACCGATGAGGAAGAACCGGATTACAAGATTTGGCTTCGTCGTGGGGTAAGTGTAGCTCAAATAAATCGCGAAGACAAATATGTAACCGACTGCTTTGGCAAAAAAACCTATTACGATGTATTGATAATGGCCACTGGCAGTCGGGCTGCTGTACCTAAAAACGTCCCTTCATTACCCGGGATTTTCACGATGCGCAGCCGAAACGATGCCGACAATTTCAAAAAACACATCTCCAAACAAGCGCATGTCCTCATTTTTGGTGGTGGCTTGCTGGGCCTGGAGATGGCCGCTTCTTTAAGAGAGACGGGTGTAAAAATCACCATTGTACAAAGAAGTTCCAAATTTATGGGACGGCAGCTGGACGCCCTGGGAAGTCAGTTGTTGCATGAAGAAATGGTAGATCAGGGTTGTGATATTTATTATGATGATGAAGTGCAACTCTATTATGGGCGTTCTAAACTTATCGGGGTAGGTTTAAAAAGCGGCCGCAGGATTGATTGCGACGCCATGATTTTAGCCATTGGCACCACCCCGAACCTTGAACTGGCGAAAGAAAGCGGTTTAACCTGCAAACGTGGTGTTGTGGTAAACGAAAGAATGCAAACCAGCGATCCAAGCGTTTTTGCTATCGGAGAAATTGCTGAATATAATGGGAATTTATACGGTATTACTGCCGCTGCAGAAGAACAGGCCGCTATTGCAGCCAAATATTTGAACGGAGATATTGCCAGCTACTACGAGGGAAGTACGCTGATGAATATCATTAAAATTCATGGTTTTGATCTTTGTAGTATTGGCTTACCCGAATGCCCGGATGAGAGTTACGAGGAAATAGTTTTTATTGATAAAGCAAAAAGATATTATAAGAAATGTATTATAAAGCAAGACAGACTGGTGGGCACTATTCTTATTGGTGATAAAAGCGAATTCCTCGAATTCAAAGAGCTCATCTCTAATAAAATTGAACTGAGCGACAAAAGAATGCAGTTGCTCAGAAGCGGCAAAAAAGCCGAACCTGTGTTAGGAAAACTGGTGTGTAGCTGCAATAATATAGGTGCTGGTAATATTAAAGCTAAAATACAGGGTGGCTGTAAAGAAATTTCTGCTTTATGCACCCTTTCAGGAGCTGGTATGGGATGCGGATCTTGCAAGCCTGAAGTAAAGAGAATTTTAGAAGAGATTTTGAATGAGACAACACTAGTTTCAGCAGGGTCTCTCGCACACTAGTTTCAGGACAGAGTGAGACCCGCCCGGACAGAGAGCAGTCACTAAGCAATTACAAAAGCCATGGAAAATCATACTCAACAACATATCATTAAAATCAACCTTCCGGGAGGCATTGTTTCTCCGGGAGATCTTTATGAAATACTAAGCATTTCAGAAAAATGCAATGTAGAAAACGTTCGTTTTGGCAACCGTCAGCAATTACTGTTTAAGGTAAACGCAGCAGATTTAGAGGAAATCCAGGAGCGTTTAATGGTGCATGATATAGGTTATGAAACCGACACTGATAAATTCCCTAATATTTTAAGCTCTTATGTTACTGAAGAAATTTTCCCCAATTCGCTTTGGCTCACAGAAGGTGTTTACAAGGATATCCTTGATGGTTTTAATCATCAGCCAAATCTTAAGGTGAATGTAGTCGATTATTACCAGAACCTGATTCCCTTTTTTACCGGCAACCTTAACTTTATCGCTTCCGAGACCAGCAATTTCTGGTATTTCTATATTCGCTTCCCAAAAACAAACATCATGTATTGCTGGCCCTCATTGGTGTATTCAGAAGATATTCCGGAAATGAGCAAGATCGCAGAGCAACTTATTTGTGAGGAACCTGAGAAATACAACAACCAACCTGAGATAAAAGGCGAAGAGCTGTTTCTGAAAATAGCATCAATCAATAAATTCCACTATCAGCCTATTAATCATCCCCTTATCCATACCGATTTTCAGCTACCCTATTACGAAGGATTAAATAAATACAGCGATAATAAATTGTGGTTGGGCATCTACCGCAGGAAAGAAGAATATTCGGTTAGCTTTTTAAAAGAAATCTGTGAGATTTGCCTCGCTACCCGCATTGGCCAGTTGTATACTACCGCATGGAAATCTATCATCATTAAAAATATCAATGTTAAAGACCGGGATTTTTGGAGCGACCTGCTCAATAAATACAGGGTAAATGTTCGGCATGCTGCCAACGAATTAAACTGGCAGATCGAAGATCTTTGCGAAGAAGCCATCAACATCAAACTGGATCTGGTAAAGCAATTCGAAGAGGCAGATTTACGTACCTATCGCTTGTGCTTTGCTATCAAAACTCAGCCTAAAACAGGTTTATTTAGCTCTATTGTCATCAGGAAAAGAAACACAAAGAATAGCGAGGGCCAGGAGCTGTTCGAACTCTTGCACACCAGAGATTTTAATCCCAATTCTAAAGAATACATTACTTTTGACGACGGAGTAGCATATGAGAACCTGGGCAACAAATTGATAGAAATTTGCGAGCTTTATTATACCTTACGTACTCAAAAAACAGAAAGTATCCCTAAAAAGAACATCGTAGACAAGATACCGGAAGAACACAACGACTACCATGTACATCAGTGCAAACACTGCAAAACTATATATGATAAACAATTTGGAGACGAAGTGAACCAGGTCGCAGCCGGCGTTCCTTTTTCTGCTATTGCTAAATACAGCTGCCCTACTTGTGATGCACCAAAAGAAGATTTTAAAGAAATTAGTATCGCTAAACCAGAATTTGTATGACCCCCGATTTGTTGCTCGCTCTATCCCTGTTTGCTGCAGGCTTTTTATATGCCTCTGTTGGGCATGGTGGTGCAAGTGGTTATTTAGCAGTACTTTCTATTTTTGCTGTTCCGGTGGTAGAATTTAAATCCATGATTCTCGTTTTGAACATACTGGTGGCCGGCATGGGATTTATACAATTCTACAGGGCCGGATATTTTAGCTGGAAACTCTCCTGGCCATTTTTACTAACTTCTGTCCCATTTGCTTTCATAGGCTCCAGGGTTCCTGTCAGTACTGCCCATTATCATTTACTGTTGGGGCTGGCATTAATTATCCCTGTAATACGCCTGTTAGGTTTCGGAGCAAAAGAGAAACAAGATAAAAAACTCTTAAACTTTAAAACAGCCTTGCTTTGGGGTACTGCTTTGGGTTTTTTCTCCGGATTGTTAAATATTGGCGGAGGGATCTTTTTAGGTCCGTTGTTAATTCTAATGGCATGGGCAAACAGCAAAGAAGCCGCAGCAGCATCTACCCTATTTATTGTATTCAATTCACTTTCGGGCTTGCTGGGCAATTATTCAACAATAGCTATCGTTAATCCTTCGGTTTACTTATGGTTTCTGATGGCACTCGCCGGAGGATGGGCCGGAGCCTACTTTGGCAGTCATCAATTTAATTTACCTACGGTACGTTATTTATTAACCGCAGTTTTAGTAATTGCTTCATTTAAACTTTTATTTTTGATGTAGATGATTGAGTTGCAGGATCCATACCACAGAAAATTCAAAGCCCTTAGGGTAAGTTTACTCAATACCTGCAATTTTAAATGCGTTTACTGTACGATGGGTTCTGAGGATGGGGAAGATGTTGACCATCGTCCGCAGCAATCAGCTGCTTTTTTTCTTAACAGGATAGCAAAGCTGCATGCACATTTGGCATTAGAAAGTATAAGATTAACAGGCGGAGAGCCATTACTTTACAGAGAATTGCCCCAGCTGATTAAAGGAATAGCACAAATAGGATTGACCGACATTAAACTCACCACCAATGGTTTTTTGTTAGAGAAGCAAGCTGCTGAATTAAAAAAAGCAGGATTAAAAACAGTAAATATTTCTTTAGATGCCATAGACGAAGAAGTATTTTATATCATGAGCAAACGCCGCCAGGTAACAAAAGTGTTTAAAGGAATTGATGCAGCCTTAGCCAACGGACTGGAAGTAAAACTCAACGCGGTGATCATGAAAGATTATAACGAACACCAGGTGTTGCCTTTACTAAATTATGCTTTTGAAAAAAATGTCTCTGTCCGCTTTTTAGAGGTGATGGCCATGGGGCACCTGCACCAAAATCACGAAGATTACCTATTTAAACAGCAACAGATTTTAGAAATCATTAGCAGTAAATACAGCTTAAGCAGGGCCATCAGAAAGAAATCGGCGACAGCCAATTACTGGAAAACCCATACCGGGCAAACTTTTGGCATTATTGCCAACGAAAGTGCTCCTTTTTGCCAGGATTGTAACCGTTTAAGAATGGACCATGCTGGTAATTTATACGGCTGCCTGAGCGTGAACCAGGGCTTTTATTTTGATGAGCAAGCCGATGAAGAAATTTTAAGACAAACACTTCAAACAGCATTGCAACAAAAACAATTGTTAAAATTTACAGGCAGTACATTAAGCATGCTTAAAATTGGAGGATAACCTTCAAGCACTAACAACGAATAACAATTAACGAACAAACAAAAAATGAAAATACAAGTCTTTGCAGGATTAAAAGATCATTTCGAGAAAGAGTTTGTAGTAACGGAGCCTATAGAAAATGTAGCTGCTTTAAAGGCTCTCCTCATTAACAAAAACCAGAAAGCAGAAAAACTGGTAAATCTTTGCCGTTTTGCCGTAGGAAACGAATTTGTTGACCTTAATTATTCTTTAAATCAAAATGACGTTATCAGCATCATCCCGCCCAGCAGCGGAGGATAGTATATCTCCATTGTCTGATAAAGATTTAGACATTCTTTATCTTTTTAGCCTGGCACACGATCCTAAAGCTGGCGCTGTAGTGCTGTTTAGCGGAGAAGTGCGGGATAACAGCGCAGGGAAGCAGGTAAGCCATTTAGAATACGAAGCTTTTGAAGCCATGGCCCAAAAGATGATTCGTGAAATAGTTAAAGAAGCTATAGAAAAATGGAGCCTCACAACAGCTATTGCACAGCACCGGGTAGGAAAAGTAGCAGCAGGCCGGTCGGCAGTGGTAGTAATTACCTGCTCTCCGCATCGCAAAGAAGCTTATGCGGCTAACCGTTACATTATAGATCGTATTAAACATGAAGCACCCATCTGGAAATGCGAATACTTTGCTGATGGCACCAAAGAATGGGGAGGAAACTGCTCCTGCCAGAAAATTACGGGCGATGCCAATAAGCACATCTACGAGTTCGAGAACATACCTCCGAAAGGCTAAATCTAAACCGGAAACCCGGCCCGCTAAAACTAAAAACCCGTTATCTGCAACTTATAAAGCGTTTTAAAAAAAATAAAGCCAATTGTTATACCCAACATAAGGCAATGTTGTAGATAACATCATGCAGTATATAAATGAATTTTTACCTTTGGGAAGGCAAAAAACGACAAGATGAAACCTACTATCACCATAGAATATTGTCCAAAATGCAACTGGATGTTAAGGGCCGCCTACATGGCTCAGGAAATATTGAGTACCTTTTCTGATGATGTTAATGGCGTTTTGTTAAAACCAAGTGAGATAAGCGGAAGATACACCATCAGTGCAGACGAAACGGAACTGTTTGACCGTAAAAGAGAGGGCCGTTTCCCGGAAATTAAAGAACTTAAACAACTGATCAGGGATAGGGTTAATCCTGCTAAAGACCTTGGGCATTCAGACAAAAAACCTTTGTAATGAACAATTTAGCAGGTGCCGTTTTATGCGGCGGGCAAAGTAAAAGAATGGGTACAGATAAAGGCTTGATTCTTTGGGATGACCAACCCTGGGCGCTCCATATGTTTGGCAAGCTACAGGAAATTAACCTGCCCGCTTTCATCTCTGTTAATGCTTCTCAACAAGAGGCCTACCTAAAGTATTTTAAGGAAACAGACCTGGTAATAGACCATATCGCCATACCGGGGCCTTTAAATGGTTTGATGAGCATCCATGATCAACATCCCGATAAGGACATATTGCTGCTGGCCTGCGATATGGTGAATATGAAACAGGAGACTTTAGAGACCCTGGTGGCTGCGCACCATAACCACCCCGGACATGACTTTTATGCCTACCATAACCAACAGTTTTGGGAACCTTTATGTGCCATTTATACCGCAAAAGGCTTAAAAGAAATAAAAAATCAATTACTTACTGATAGAGACCACAGCTTTCAGCATGTGCTTAACCATGGCAATAGCTTTAAACTGGATGTTATTGATGCCAGGAGTTTTAAAAACAGGAATACCAGGCAGGATACTTAGAGTTAAAACCGTATATTAGTGTGAATAATATAACAGACTGATTAATAAACCAGGTATGAGTCTAAAACTTCTCTTAACTGCAATTATTGGGCTTGGTATTTTCTTTACCCCGGGCCAAAATATTTCCTCAGACACAGATACAAGATGGCAAAACGCCAGCACCTCGTTCACCGCTGATACCAATAAAGTTCTGGTTGCCCTGCTAGATACTGTCTTCACCGAGGATCAAACTTACAGAAGACAACTCGAAGAAATTGAAGATAAATTTGGAAGATCATCAATCGAGTATAACGACCACTGGGCAATTATTAGAAATAAAGATGCTGCTAATCTAAAAAAAGTAACCGCTATTCTTGATGAATACGGTTGGCTGGGCCAGGATATTGTGGGTAAGAAAGGCAACCTGGCCATATTTCTAGTGATTCAACATTCAGACCGAACTACGCAAGAAAAATACCTCCCCATGATGAGAGAGGCAGTTAAACATGGCAATGCTACAGCCTCCAGTTTAGCGCTACTAGAAGACCGGGTTGCGTTGGGTCAGGGAAAGAAACAAATTTATGGAAGTCAGATAGGCCTAAATAAAATAACCGGCAAATATTATATACTTCAATTAGAAGATCCTGAAAATGTAGATAAAAGACGGGCAGATGTTGGCCTG
This sequence comes from Pelobium sp., assembly GCA_045629485.1. GTDB lineage: Bacteria > Bacteroidota > Bacteroidia > Sphingobacteriales > Sphingobacteriaceae > Pseudopedobacter. The sequence continues at coordinate 10,702 of JAZQRF010000089.1, forward strand.
GCACCAATACAGGAATATGTTAAACATTGGGGAATTATTTGGAGTATAGAGCAATATTTTAAAGATCTGGAAGACAACAAAGAGTCGGAATTACTTAAAAAGCTCAATAAACCCTTACGCTCATTGCCGCTTCGAAAAGCCGGATAAAAATCCAGCTATAATCCTAAATGCTTCTTTTTGAATACTGAGAATTTAATTTATTCCTTAATCACTGCATTTTGAAGCTGGAAAGTTGACCCATCAGGGTTATTACCATTGATGATGAGCTTCCCCTGGATAGTAATGGGTTTCTTGTAAAACTTGATAGGCTTTGTCATAAACACCTCAACCATTTCTGGAATATCTCCCTCACCGCAAAACTGGCATTGCATAATAGGCAAAACCGATAGTAAAAATGTTTGGTGAGTTGCGGCTGTTTTTAACGGAACCATATATCCGGGTAAGGTAACCGTGGTATGATTAATGGCGGCCAAAGCCGGAGGAAAAAAGGGTTCATATAAGCCCGAACTGGAATTCTTCTTTATAGTGCGGGTACTTAAAAGTTCCCAGTACTTATTCATTAAGGGGATATGTTCTGGCACTTGTGCCTTGAGCCCGGTTGAAATAAAACCTAAGAATAACAAGATAATAAAAAAATGTCTCTTCATTTAACGTGATAAAGTTTTTGCAATGTCTGTTCTGTAAGCCTGTATTGCGGGTATAACCGATGCAACAATTCCAAGCAGCAAACCCCCAATTAAAAGATAAATTTCCTGCTCTAAAAATACATAACCATTAAACGTAATCTGCCCTTCTTCCTGATATTTACCAATAAATTCGACAAAGAAATGACCTGCTATTAAACCTAATAAACTTCCTGCAACCGTTAAAATTGCACCTTCTGTAACAATAATTAGAAATAATTTAATTTTAGACGCACCCAATGTACGCATGATGGCCAAATCGTACCTGCGTTCTTTTAGAGAATTATAAAGGGTTACGAATACGCTTATCGCTGATATGATAATAATAAGCAAGGCAAACCATTCTAAAGTATCAATCCCTACTCCTATTAAAGAAAACAAACGGGCGCTTTCCATGGCTGGGGATGCGGCCTGCATAAAAGTAGATTCGTTGATCATTTTAGGAAACATAATGACCGACATAGGCGATCGGTATTGAACTAAAAGCGAGGTGATCTCCCTGCTGTCATTTGCCTCTTCTTCGTGATGAGAATGGTGCAAATGCCCCTGCTCTTCTTCTGCTACAACAGAGCCCGCTGCTTCCGGTACCTCTTCTTCGTCATGCTGTTCATGCATTCCCCAGATGCTCGAGATATTGGTCAGAACCAAATTATCTACCACATTATCCTGCTTAGCCATAATCCCTACTACTTTATACGGCCTGCTTTCATGCACATCTCCACCCGTAGTTAAGCCATGCGAGCCAAAAATCTCATCGCCAACCTGTAGATTTTTAGATGATGCTATTGCGTAACCTATACTCACTTCAAAGTCGTTTTTCCAGAAGACGCCTTTATCCAGCGTTAACTGGTAAAGATTTATAAAATTACTATCGGTTCCTACAATCCGGTTGCCGTCGAAACTATCACCCAAAGCCAGCGGAACAGCCATTTTAACCAATGGGTTTCGGGCAACTTCCTCTGCATCTTTTAAGGGGATATTTCCTGTGGGGAAATCGATATAATAAATACTGCTTAAAATAAGTTGCAGCGGGCTCCCTTTAGCACCTACCACGGCATCAATATCCTTAGCATTCTTTTCCAGGTTTTTCGAAAGCTGGTCAGACAATAACAGCAAACTCGAAATAATCGAGATGCCAAAAGCAACCAATAGTATACTTAAAAAAGACGACAGCTTTTTATCCCTTAACCCTTTGTAGCTTATTTTTAATACATTCATAGCTATAATTACTGGTTTAAACTGTCTATAGTATAGGTATGCGCTATCTTATTTTTCACTCTTTTATCATGCGTGGCAATAATTAAGCTGGCCTTTTCTAATGTTGCCTGGTGAATTAACAAATCCAATACTTTTTCGGTATTCCCATCATCCAGGCTGGAAGTGGGTTCATCAGCAAATATAATCTTTGGCTTGTTTAACACGGCCCTTGCAATAGAAACTCGCTGCAATTGCCCGGCACTTAATTCTTGAGGGTAATCGTATATCTTTTGAGAGATCCCTAATTGCGTGAGCACTTCTTCTATTCTGTGTTTATCTTCTTTTAAACCGGCAAAGGATTGAGTAACCAAAAGGTTTTCTAATACCGAGAGGCTACGGATCAAATGAGGTTTCTGAAAAACCAATCCTATATTTTTCGCTCTAAACTGGTCTATGGCATTCCCTTTTAAATGATAAAGATTCTGATGATTGATGATTACCTCGCCGGCAGTAGGCTTCAGTAACCCTGTCAGGATATTTAAAAGAGTAGATTTTCCGCTGCCAGATGCCCCAAGAATGAGCCACTGTTCTCCCTGGTCCACGTTCCAATCTTTAAATTTAATGAGCTGTTGCTCCGTATAGCTATGAGAAACTTCCTGTAAAGAAATCATGCTTTAAAATTACATCATTTTATGCTATCAGGTTGTAAAGGTTTTGATGATTGATGCATCTATCTACAGGTTGTGGAGAAACTCCACAACTATTCAATACCCATAAAACCATTAAACATACTGGAAATCAATATATTAAAGGTATATATATTTTATGGCACCATTGTTCTACTATGCTTTACAGAACATTTATAATTAAATTTAAAACTATAGCATTATGAAAAATTTCATTTTATCAGCAGCAGTATTAGCATTCGCAGGTTTATCTGCTTCCCAAGCCGGAACGATTAGTAACACTTATGCATTTTCTGGACAAGACACTACAAAAAAAGATACTGTACAAACTCCGCAGGACACGAGTAAGAAAGACACTGCAAAAACTGAGCTGTCTTACCAATATGCTGCCGAGCAGGATACCAGCACTACACAGGCTCCTGCAGCAGAAGCAGCACCACAGGCAACAGCTGCAGAAGAAAAAACTGAGGTTCAATTAACTGCGCTTCCAGATGCGGTTAAAACTACCTTAAGTGCCGACATTTTTAAAGAGTGGGTACCAAGTACAGCTTATTTAGTAAAAGCAGATAACAAAGAGCACTACTTAATTGAAGTAAAGAAAGGTGAAGAATTGAGATCTATTAAGATTGGTGCCGACGGAAAAGTGGTAGAATAAGCCATTTCGCATAAAAACCCAACAATTAACACATATTAACCTTCAAAAGCCGGACATTGGTCTGGCTTTTGTACTTTAGCCATAATTCGTAATTTTACATATGGCAAAAATATTAATAGTTGAAGACGACACTACTTTTTCCCAACTATTACAGGGTTTTTTAAAGAAACATGGTTTTGAAACTGTAGCCACAAACAGTATTCGCAGCAGTTTCGAGCAAATAGAAGCCACTCCCTTTGATTTGCTTTTGCTGGATTACCGTCTGCCTGATGGCACCGGCCTGGAAGTGCTGACAAAAGCTAATGAAAAATCTGTTGCCATACCGGCAGTCATCATGACAAGCTTTAACGACGTTCGTACTGCCGTAAAGGCAATCCAGTCGGGCGCATTCGATTATATTACCAAACCGGTAAACCCCGAAGAGTTGTTGATGATCATCAACAATGCCCTAGATAAAAAAAAGGATAAGAAAGCTACAATTGCCATTCCGGATAATCCATCCTTCATTAAAGGAGACAGCCCGGAAGCCAATAAGCTGTATGGCTATATAGATTTAGTGGCACCCACGGACATGTCGGTGGTGATACAGGGCGAAAGCGGCACAGGTAAAGAATATGCAGCCAGAACCATCCACAACCAAAGCAAAAGAAAAAATAAACCTTTTGTTGCCATTGATTGCGGCGCCCTGTCTAAAGACTTAGCTGCCAGTGAATTGTTTGGACATATTAAAGGAGCTTTTACAGGAGCCATTACCGATAAAAAAGGCCAGTTCGAAGCTGCCAATGGCGGCACCCTATTCCTGGATGAAGTTGGAAATTTAAGTTACGATGTACAGATCAAACTATTAAGGGCGCTACAGGAAAGAATTATTCAGCCCCTGGGCAGCACTAAGCAAATCCAGGTAGATGTAAGGATTATTACCGCTACCAATGATGATTTATTAAACAGTGTGAGTAACGGCGATTTTAGAGAAGACCTTTACCATAGAATCAACGAATTTAAAATCCAGTTGCCCCCATTACGTAGCCGTGGAAAAGACCTGGAATTATTTATAGCACATTTTATCCAACAGGCCAATACCGAGCTCGAAAGAAAAGTAGAAAAAGTATCTCCGGAAGTTAAAAGCATCTTATTAAAATACGACTGGCCCGGTAATTTACGCGAGCTTAAAAATGTAATTAAAAGAATGGTATTGCTCACTCCCGGTGATACCGCAGAGACCACTTCTTTACCCGAGGAGATGATATTTTCTATAGAACACCATTTACAAAAAGCTTCGGGAACAGATTTAAAAGCACAAAATGAAGTGAATGAAAAGGCGTTAATTGTAGAGACCCTGCAAAAAGTAAAGTACAATAAGTCTCAGGCAGCAAAATTACTCAACATAGACCGTAAGACTTTATACAGTAAGATGGATAAGTATGAGATTGAATAATTTATTTAATGAATACTACCGTAGAACCGATATCAAATCGGATAGTTTCCCCATGAGCTTCCTGATCTCAGATTGATGAGCAGCTGAGAGCCCGCTTGAGGAATGAAGGCTAAGCTCCATTTTTCTAAATTCAGCAGCTAAATCTTTGGCTCCTACCTGTGCTGTTCTGCCCGCAATCCGGTGTACAATCAGAGAAGTTTTGTTTTTATCGTTTTGGGAAAGGGCTTGCATCAGCTCCTCCTCATCGTTCAATGTATCTGCAGCAAACTGATTCATGATTTTAGACAGCTGCTCCCGATCTCCAAAAGTCATTTTTTCTAAAGCACTGGTATCAAAATCTTGTTCATCAGGAGCTAAAGGCACCTCACTTTCAAACAAAGCCAACAGCTGCTCCTCCCTAAAAGGTTTCATTAACAAACCGTCAAATCCGCTTGCCAATACCTGCTCCCTTTCTTCGGGTAATACCTGGGCGGTTAAAGCAATAACTTTTACATCCTGAGGAATATATTTTTTTAATGCTGCACAAAGTTCTGTCCCGCTCATTTCAGGCATTCTCATATCCGTCAGAACATATTTCACCTCATGATCCCACTCGGTTTGTAACACTTCTGCAGGCGAAATAAAACACCGGTGCCGTATTCCTCTTTCTTTCAAGATCATCGAACACAAATCCAAAATAAAACGATCGTCATCTACTATCCAAACCTTTTTCGAAAAATGGTTTAGCTGAGCGTTTTGCAGATTTCTTTCAGGTTGAACCTGTACCTCATCTACCGCCAAATACCTGAGGTAAACTGTAAAAGAACTGCCTTCGCCTTTTTTACTCTTTACATTTATTCTTCCCCCCTGGCTCTCTACCAAAGTTTTGGTAATAGACAATCCCAAACCCGCTCCCTGCTGGTTTATGGTTGTTTTTTTTTCTCCTTCAACCTGTTCAAATTCATTAAAAATATATTTAATTTCCTCGTCAGAGATGCCAATGCCGGTATCTTCTATAGTGAAAATAAAATGCCAGTAGTTATTTTGCTTCTTGCCCGAAACTCCTAAAGCAACATGACCTTTCTCTGTAAACTTCAATGCATTCCCCAGCAGGTTATACAGTATCTGTTTAAGCCTGAAAGCATCTCCCTCTACCTGCGTAACTTCTTCAATATCAAAATCAGTATAGAGTTTTATGCCTTTTTTTGTGGCCTGCAGCTTCATCACCGAATTCACTTCATCAAGTAACCTTTGTATATTAAATACTTCCGAAGAGAAAGTAAGTTTACCCGAAATGATGCGGTTATAATCTAAAATTTCGTTTACAATTTGCATCAGGTGCTCAGAAGAATAGAAGATCGCCTCTATATCCTTTTTATCAGGAACTTCCTGTTTCCTGATGAGTTCGGCATAACCAATGATGGATTGCAGAGGGGTACGAATCTCGTGGCTCATGTTCGCTAAAAATCGCTGCTTGGCTTTACCATGATATTCTGCTTCGTCTTTTGCAATTTCCAGTGCTTCCCGGTATTCGTTGTTTTTCGTGATATCGGTTAAAATGAGGTAAAGCAGGATAATCGTTACCAGAAAAAACACCAGCATAATGATGCTGATCTGTTTGATGCCATCATTTACCACTTCCTTCGCAGAAATACCGGTCTGCTGGATCTGTTTTACCGCTTCGTTTTCTACCTCCCGTAAAATGGAGAGCATTTTGTTAATCAACAGGTCGCCGGTATTTGCCAGAATAGCCTCTCTATTCAGAAACTGCTCACTTTTTATTCGCTGACTTTTTTCCAGCGAACGCATGGTTTGCCCCAGGTCTTTTAAAATACTGTCCTGCTTGGCCAGTTCCACGGTATCGAACTTTACATTCAGCTCTTCGTTAATGATATTCAGGCCCGAGGCATTATCCTCTGCCTTCCGTTTACCAAAGAGTTTATTAAAAAATCCTTTTGGCTCAGCAGCTTTTGGCTTCTCCTCGAGGTTATAAATAGTGGTGGTTAATGTCCTTTTTTCTGATTGCTGAATTGTGCTGTCGGTTTTTCGGGAACTTTCTTCTACCAAATCATTAAGCGACTGTACCTGCTGTGAAAATGAAGCACTGTTTAAAAAGCCTTCTCTTACTTTAAGATAATTCACAAAAAGCCTGTCGCGTTCTTTCAGCAAGTTTTTCATGGAAGTAATCCGATCCAGCTGGGCCTGGTCTCCCTGGTATAATTTCTTTAAAGTGTCGAGGCTTTTTGCCAGCTGCCTGGATTCTTCCAAAAATATTTTATGATTGCCCGGGTTCTGAAATGCCTGCGATTTTTGCAGCTGTTCTAAACTGATGATTTTTAAAGATAAAGCATTAACCATCCTTAGCTTTTCGCCCGGCGAAGAGATATTCTCTACCGTGTTGAGCATCTCCTCGAATGCGAGCTTACTGGTGCCCCAGGCCAAAAGCAACGCAGCACAAGCCAGTACCGAAGCGATAATAATTTTCCCTTTAATAGATTTTCTAAAAGCTTTTTGTTTGGACATTCCTGTGCCAGTATTGGTAAAATTCTGTTTTATAACGTTAAAAGTGGCCGTCTGTTTCAAGTAAGAAAGGGACCAGCCCTTTAAAACGCGAATACAATTACGAATTTACACAATCTATCGGCGCCAGAACAGAACAAATATCAAAAGAATATTCTGAGTATGATTTGGCTCTTCTCCCTATTCGGCAGGTAATGGTAAAGTAAACCAAAAAGTACTGCCTTTCCCTTCTTCGCTTTCTACGCCAATCGCACCACCATGCCTTTTTACAATTTCTTTACTGATGTACAATCCAAGGCCGAGGCCCGAAACCTTCGCTCCCGAGTTATCCGCCCTGTAATAGCGTTCGAAAAGAAAAGGAAGCTTATCTTCTTTCACACCGGGGCCGGTATCCGTTACAGAAATTTTCACAAAGTTAGGCAGCAAGCTCACATTAAGAAAAATCTCTTTGGAAGTGGGGGCATATTTTACGGCATTATTTACCAGGTTCACCACTACCTGGTCTATACGGTGTTCATCGGCATAAACCTGTAAACCCTTCTCTCCACTAACAATTAGAGCATGTTTCCCTTCTGCCCTGATGTGATGGCAGCACTCGGACAGCAAATCATCCATACTAAAATAGCTCTTGTTTAAGAACATGTCATATTCGCTCATCCGGCTCACATTCAACAGGTCTTCAATCAGCTCAGAAATACGGCTCATGCTCCTACTCGACTGTTCAATCAGCCTTGGCGCCAAATGGTTAGACAGGTTATCTTTCATTCTTTGCAGCAATTGAAATGAAGCTTTGAGGCTGGTTATAGGTGTTTTTAATTCATGGCTGGCAATAGATATAAAATCGTCCTTTTGCTGTAATAAAAACTTATATTCTGTAATGTCCAGTACTGTTCCCAATAATCTCACCGGCTGTTTGTGCTCATCAAAATATAAATTCCCATTTACCCTGATCCAATGAATAGACTGGTCTTTATGAACAAGCCGGGCTTCGTAAAACATTTTACCATTTTCAAGGGCACTCCTATGTGCCTCATCGCTGATCCTGACATCTTCCGGATGAATCATCTCTAACAACTCGCTTCTCGAGCTTGCATGCTCCACGCCAAAGATCAGTTTCAAACGCTCAGAAGCAATCAATTTATCGTTAACCGGATCGTAGTCGAATGTTCCAACCTCTGCCCCTTCTACCGCTAGTCTTATGCGTTCCTCTACATCCTCAATTTTTCTCCTGGCTAAAACCTTATCTGTGATATCTATCGCCACAGCCATTATGGAAGTAACTGCTCCATTATAATCCTTAACAGGTTCGTAAACGAAATCCAGGAAAACTGTTTCCGGACTACCATTTCTTACCAGCGTGACCTGGTGTTCCCTTGCCTGGAAGGCTATACCTGTTTCAATCACCCTGTTCATGATGGGCGCATAACTTTCTTCTGCCTCTGAAACGGCTTCCCAAATTACATGATTTTCCAGTTCCGAACGCTTCTTTCCTGAAAGTTCGAGGTAGCTATCATTCACCTCTAGCACCACCAGGTCGCTCGCCCTGATTAAACAAATGCCAACCGGTGCATTGGCCACAAGGTTTCTAAACTTATTCTCACTAACAGAAAGCTCGTGATTTTTCATTTCAAGCTTTTGCTGGGAGAGCAAAAGCTCATCATTAGAGGCCGAAAGCTCCTCTACCGTTGCTGCCAGTTCTTCGTTAATAGCAGTAATCTCATCATTTAATTCCTGTTGGTCTCTGTAAATTTTCTCTAGAGATTTTCTTGTCTCTACCTCTTTGGTAATATCTTCGGCTGAAACGATTAAGCCTACCACTTCCCCCAAGTGGTTCTTCATGGGGTCATAATAGAAACTTACATATTTTGTGGTTGGGCCGGAAGTTCCGTTGTAATGAAAAATCTGCTCCTCTTCACCGTAGCCTACCCCGGTATCATACACCTGTTTTAAAAACTGTGGAAATGGCTGATCTTCAATCTCCGGCAGGATTTCCATCAGCGGATGCCCGGTTACCTCCTCTATCGTTTTATCCCATAGGTTTACCAGTGGCTGATTCGCAATTTCTATAATCCAGTCTCTGCCTCTTAAAATCATTAGCGGATAATGGGCATTCATCACTAAATTTCTTAAGCTGTATTCACTTTCAGCAAGTGCCTTCAGCCGTTCCTCTACCTTTTCTTCCAGTTGGTGATTCAAAAATTGCAGGCTGGCCTGCGACTTTCCAAGCTTTTCTATCGCCAGTGACAATTCTTCGTTAGTAGCTCTAAGTTCTTCATTCGCTGCTCTAAGTTCTTCATTCAGTTCCTGCTCTCTTTGTTCGTT
>JAZQRF010000090.1:0-2458 GCA_045629485.1 Pelobium sp.
CGCCCTATAGTTCTTTTTCAAGTATGGCAGGTAATACCGCTTTAATTAGTCCGGATGCCCTGGTCGCTCAGGATTTATTAACAGCCGAAGAAGTAGTTGAATACCATTTACCACAAACCACTAAGGTGGCTTATGCCGAAGCCTTAGCCAATAAAGCAGACCTCCTGGCCAAAGCTTGGCGTAATTTTATCAAATATGAGAATCATGATGGCGAAGCTTTTAAACGTTTCTGTGAGGAGGAAAAGGACTGGCTGGATGATTTTGCACTCTACGTTTTCATTAAAGCCGACCAGCAGTGTAAACCATGGTATGAGTGGGAAGATGTTTATAAGTACCGGGAAGAGGATGCTTTGCGTGAATTGGAAGAAGCTCACCAACATGGCTTACACGAAATCAAATGGCAGCAGTATATTCTCTTTAGCCAGTGGCATGCATTAAAAGCTCATGCTAAACAATCAGGAGTAAAGCTGGTAGGCGATCTCCCATTTTACGTGAGTTACGATTCCGTAGACGTCTGGGTGAACCCCGAAATATTCGCTTTAGATGAGCAGCTCAACATGAAAGCTGTAGCAGGTGTGCCACCAGATTATTTTAATGCTGATGGTCAGCTCTGGGGAATGCCGGTATTTAATTGGGAAGCGCTAAAGGCACAAGGCTATCAATGGTGGATCAACCGCATCAGGAAAAATCTGGAGCTGTTTGATGTGTTGCGTCTAGATCATTTTAGGGCGTTCTCCGCATATTGGGAAGTCCCGGCGACAGAAACTACCGCTGTAAATGGTAAATGGGTTACAACGCCTGGAACTGACTTCTTTGAAGCGCTTCAGCAGGAGCTTGGATTACTGCCTTTACTGGCAGAAGATTTGGGTGATATTGATGAGGATGTGCATACCTTAAGGAACAACTTTAACATGCCGGGAATGAAGGTATTGCAGTTTGCTTTTGGTGACAGCTTGGCTAAGTCGGATAATATTCCACATAATTTCCGGGATACCAACTCATTTGTATATACAGGAACGCATGATAACAATACCATTAAAGGATGGTATCTAGAGGACATAGGGGAAGAGACAAGACAACAAATCTCCGATTATACCGGTATACCTATTAACAGCCAGAATATTCACGAGGTAATGATGAGGTTGGCTTATGCATCCATTGCTAAAACAGCAATTATCCCTATGCAGGATATATTAGGATTGGACGCAAACTCCAGGATCAATATTCCTGCATCTGCACAAGGGAATTGGCAGTGGCGTTTGTGTGGTGATGAGGATTTATCTGGGTCTGAAGCACAGCTGCGGGAATGGTCAATGCTATACAATAGGAAGTAAGGTATACTTGTGTGATAGTTTTATTTATGAGTAAATTAGTTATTTATGCATAATAACATTATGTTTTTATTTAGGTAGGGTTATGAGTTTTATATTGGTAACTTTTTTAAATCGGAGACTAAAATAGGTAATCCATTTTCAAATGCATGATCTTTGCCCCCCATCGTTCTAACTGTAGCGTTTGGAAGTGATTTTTTATAATATTCCAGATGTTTATAATCTACCACTTCATCATCTTTGCAATGATAGAGGTAGATAGGAGAAATGTGCTTCAGTTCAGATTCATAGCCTTCTCTTAATATGAAATCGTCAACTTCCCAGCCATCTTTACCCCAAAAAGGCGTAGAAATTAAAAATAAACCTGCAATTGAAATTGCTGGTTTTTCTTCTGATAAATATTTAAGAAGCGTGGAGCCTCCTAAGGAATGACCTATAAGGATAATCGGCTCGGTGCTTTCTTTTAACTCAGCATCATATAGCATTTTCCACATTTTATACGTCGGGGCATCCGGTTGATCAATTATCGGATAATAAATGTCAAAGTCGTTCGACAATTCTTTCTTAAGATAATCAACAAGGTCAAAACTACCTTGTCCCGGACCCTCTTGTTTTCCTGCACTATGTGCAAATAGAATAGGTTTAAGATGTTGTTGAGATGTCATTTACGCTTTATTTGTTGAATCTTTAAAGGAAAAGATAGAGTTTCAGCTCATAACAATATCTGTTAAACGTTGCGAAATTTTATATCTCATTAACCGAGCTTTTATTGTTGGCTGCGAACGGATTTCCTTTGCCGGTTTCCAGGAATCCCTTTAAGCTGTTTAAAAATTGCTGCCAACCATTTACACAAATGTTATAGCATTCCACATCCGGGTTTAAACCTTTATGGGTAAGTTTGAGTTCGGTGTGATTCGACCTGGAAAGAATCTCCCAGATAATTGTGGTACCTATCCATTCAGTTTGGTTTTGAAGTTCAGGAATGCCAATTAAAGAGTCTTTAACATACCACACAACTTTCACTGGGCTAACCAGTTCTGATACCTGCATCGTTTTATAAACGCTATCTCCAAATCGAACGGTAAATTCATCATTTACCTGCTGAGAGGAACCTTCGAACATTTCTG
>JAZQRF010000091.1:0-3462 GCA_045629485.1 Pelobium sp.
CTTATCAGCAATAATTGTTTCCAGCTTAGTACCATTTGCTAATGCAAAAGTTTGGTCTTCTAATTGCCTGTAAGCGATCTCACTTTCTGTTAACAATTTTTGAAACTGTTTCTCTGCACCCTTTTTTACCCTTACAAACAAGTCGGGCTGTATAAAAAAACTTTTGAGAAAACCCTCAGAATGAATCCCCTCAGATAAATGCTCGGTAAATGGGAAGATATCTTCTAAACGAAATTGAGGATACACCTTTTTTACTTCTTCAATTTTATTATTGACAGGTAAGACCAACTTTTCTTCCCACTCGCTCTTATAATAGGAAATAAATGAATTAGAACTTTCGTTGCATAAAAATTCTGCAACAGTTAATTTTTCTTGTAGAGGCAGGGTACTTAATGCGCTACCTAATCTAAAATAATTGTAGGTTAATCTACTGGCGATTTTGCGATCTTTAGATCCCATCTTTTTATTCTGCCTGTAATATTGCGCTAAAAATCTGTGTAGAGGCTGATCCTGCTTATAATTGTCCAGAATATTCTGAACAGTTGCTAGTTGATGAAAAGCTTTCATATCTTTATTTAACTTTCACTAGTTGAAAACCCTGATACTTTAGCACCATCAAATCACTATTGTAATAACCAAATCTGGCATCTTTTACAAAATCAAACCCATTATGCAATCCATCAAAGTGTTCCTGAGTTAAAAGGTTTTTAAAATCTTTACCGCTCTTCTCCATTAATTGAGCAAAATAATAACCTGTATCAAAACCTTTAAAAGCAAACTCGCCTGGTTCCAGGTTAAAGTTGGCCCTGTAATTTTGGATGAATCGCTCTGTTTGGGGAGCTTTATAGTCTATTTTATAAGAAGAAGTAATGTAGGCATTCAGTTTTTCCATCACAGCGCCATCCAGAAACTGCAGTTTTTCCCAGCCGGGATGGCCAACTACTGCTATTCTAAAATTGGAAGTAAGTTTATCGAGTTCTTTAGTAATCGATAATAAGAAATTTCTATCTGTAGCCGGTAAAACAATAACATTTAATCCAACCGGACTTAAAGATTTATAAACATTTTCATATCCTACTGCTTTTATTCCAATTTCTGCAAAAGCAATTCCTTTGGCCAGGCTATCCAAACCTTTCTTAAAAGGAACTGCATATTTATATTCCTCTGTCTGGCCACTTCGGATTAAAACGATCTTCTTAGGCTTTAAATCAGATTTTATAAAGGATAATGCTTTATATACATGCTGGTCTAAAGAGTTATTAATAGATATAAGATAGGGGTTATTAAAAGTTTCAGGATCTGCAGCAGCCAGGGGCGAAACAGTTAATTTCTTCATGGCCTTGCTATAGGTCGCGAAAGCAGTTATTCCGTTAGGAAAAACAGGGCCAACAATTAAATCTGAATTCTTTATCCCAGCCTTAGATGCCAGGATCCCAATATTTGCAGGGTCATCTTTAGAATCGTAAACCTGAAGTTTAAAATGAGTATCAGAATTGTTCGCTACAGAATCTAAGCCCATTTTAAATCCCTGATAATAATCTATAGCTAACTCTGCTTTTGCAAGGTCTTTGGTGCCAGCGGTTTTGTAATTTACTCCTGTTAGATCAAAAGGCAAAACCAGAGAAATTACCATTTCAGGCTTCGATGTTTTCTCAACTGACTCTGGTTTTTGTACAGGGACGGGCCTATCTTTCACAGGCTTGTCTGGGGATGGTGTTACCGGAGATCTTTTTTCGGGAAGTGTTTTCGGCGAGCAAGCCGCCAAAAACATGATTCCTAAAAAAATTAATATTTTATTCCCACTCAATTGTTGCAGGCGGTTTAGAACTAATATCATATACAACCCGGTTAATTCCTTTAACATTATTAATAATCTCGTTAGATATCTTCGCAAGCAGCTCGTATGGAAGGTGGCTCCAATCTGCTGTCATTCCGTCAACAGATTCTACTGCTCTAAGACTTACAACGTTTTCATAAGTCCTTTCGTCTCCCATCACACCAACAGATTGTATTGGCAAATAAATGGTTCCTGCCTGCCATACTTTATCATACCAACCCGCTTTTTTAAGGTTCTCAATATAAATATGGTCTGCATCTTGTAAAATAGCTACTTTCTCCGGAGTAACATCTCCAAGAATCCTTATTCCCAGGCCAGGACCGGGGAAAGGGTGCCTGTTTAAAATATTCTCAGGTAAACCTAGTGCTCTTCCTACTCGCCTTACTTCATCTTTAAATAAAGATTTTAGAGGCTCCACAATTTTAAGCTTCATAAAATCTGGCAATCCTCCAACATTATGGTGAGATTTAATAGTTGCAGATGGCCCCCCGTTTACAGAAACCGATTCTATCACATCCGGATAAATTGTTCCCTGTGCCAACCATTTTACATCAGAAATTTGATGAGCTTCATCATCAAAAACTTCAATAAAAACTCTACCTATGGCTTTTCTTTTCTTTTCAGGATCTGATATTCCTGCTAAGGCATCATAGAAAAGTTGTTTTGCATTTACCCCTTTTACGTTTAGCCCTAAATCTTTATAGGATTCTAAAACAGTTTCAAATTCATTTTTTCTTAATAAACCATTATCAACAAAAATGCAGTGAAGATTTTTGCCAATAGCTTTATGCAAAAGCAGAGCCGCTACAGACGAATCTACTCCGCCAGATAAACCTAGTACAACCCTATCATTACCAATTTGCTGCTGCAACTCTTCTATGGTAATATCTGCGAAAGCATGAGGAGTCCAATCCTGGCTGCATCCGCAAATATCTATAAGGAAATTTTGTAATAATTGTTTGCCATCTGTAGAATGAGTCACCTCCGGGTGAAACTGTATCCCGAAAGTTTGTGTGCCTTTAATTTGATAAGCTGCAACTTTAACAGTGTCTGTACTGGCAATAATTTCAAAATTATCCGGAACTGTTTTTATGGTATCTCCATGAGACATCCAAACCTGAGATTTCTCTGGCAAAAGATGTAACAAAGGATTGCTTACATGAATATATTCTAAGTTTGCTCTGCCGTATTCTCTAATTTCGGAAGGAGTTACACTACCGCCGGAATGCTGAGCAATATATTGAGCGCCATAACAAACACCTAAAAGAGGTAGTTTCCCATGGAACTGGTTGAAGTCTATCTGTGGAGCATCATCCTGTCTTACAGAGGAAGGGCTACCTGATAAAATTACACCTTTGGTGAATTCATCTATTTCAGGAATCTTATTAAAAGGGTGGATTTCGCAGTAAACATTTAGTTCTCTAACTCGGCGGGCTATCAGCTGGGTGTATTGAGAGCCGAAATCTAAAATGAGGATTTTCTCTTGCATTCGCAAAGGTAAAAATTTAAAGCTTCACTACTAATTAAAATGGAAATTATATTGCGTTAAATCTTCACTGAATTTATTTTTTTTGGCTATTTTGTTTAAAATAATAACAATGAAAAAGTACCTGATTTTATTTGCT
>JAZQRF010000092.1:0-11912 GCA_045629485.1 Pelobium sp.
TGATGACTAACAGGAATTATAAAATATAACTCTGCAAGGCCAGTTCATAAGAATTCAACCCAAAACCAGTAATTATACCTTTACAATTCTTCGCCATCATACTCGTATGCCTGAACTCCTCCCGGGCATATACATTGGAGATATGAACTTCTACTACATCGGTTTTAATTCCTGCAATGGCATCGGCAATGGCAACAGACGTATGTGTATAGGCGCCGGCATTCATAATAATTCCGTCGAAATCAAAACCCACTTCATGTAGTTTATTAACCAGCTCGCCTTCTACGTTACTTTGGAAATAATGAAACTCGATAGCAGGGTATTTGGTTTTAAGTGTTTTCAGGTAACTTTCGAAACCTTCGCTACCGTATATTCCCGGTTCACGTTTACCTAATAAATTCAGATTTGGGCCGTTGATTATTTGTATCTTCATCACTTCAAACTTATCATTAAAATTTTAAAAGATAAAGTGAATTGGCAATCATATAAAAAAGGTTTCGGGTCGTTCTTAAAACTTGAGAAATCCTTGTCTAAAAATTCTATTGCAGCTTACATCTCTGATGTAGATAAGCTAGCACAGTTTTTAGCCTTGCAAGCAGAGCAAAAGAACGTTAAAAATGCCCAGGCAAAAGATTTACGTGATTTCCTAAAGTGGATAAACGAAGTAGGCTTAATTGCCTCTACACAAGCCAGGATCATTAGTGGAATAAAAGCTTTCTATAAATACCTGGTGCTGGAAGAAGAGATCATTAAAGATCCAAGTGCCTTAATAGAGACTCCGAAAATCAGGCGTAAGCTGCCCGAGGTATTAACCATTAATGAGATCAACTCTCTTTTGCAGGGCTTAGACTTATCCAGACCTGAGAATATTAGAAATAAAGCAATGCTTGAAATACTATATGGTTCTGGACTAAGAGTAAGTGAGTTAACGAATATTAAATTATCTGATTTATATCATGAGCAGGAGTTTTTACGCGTCCGGGGAAAAGGAAATAAAGAACGTTTGGTACCTATGGGAAGTTCGGCAATTAAACATCTTCATATCTATCTTGATACGATAAGGCCACATATTCCTATAAAAAAAGGTTACGAAGACTATATTTTTTTAAACCTGAGGGGAACTAGTCTGTCGCGTACTACGGTATTTACGGTGATTAAAGACCTGGCTTTAAAGGTTGGGATTACCAAGAATATAAGTCCGCATACTTTTAGGCATTCTTTTGCCACCCATTTAATGGAAGGTGGTGCAGATTTAAGAGCAATACAGGAAATGCTGGGCCATGAGAGTATTACCACCACAGAGATTTACACACATTTAGACCGTGATTTCCTCAAACAAACGATTAGGGAGTTCCATCCGAGGAGTTAGTTTTTAGTTTGTTTTGCCTTCGCTCTTGGCTTTTCGGCCCTCATAGGCGGGCCACCGTGGGGTGGCAATATTTATCATTTTGTCATTGCGAACGCAGTGCGGCAAACTTATTTGCAAGGCTTATCACTTGTCCGGAAGGATTCCTTTGTTTCTCTGTTATTTTTGTCTGGAAGGTGGCTTACTTACTTCTCTGAAAGGATTGCTTTATTCTCTCTTATTTATCCGGAAAGCTGGTCTATGCTTGCTTAAAAGGATTGCTTTGCTCTTCGCCTGCCCGTCCCGGACAATGACAAGAACTGGCGGGTGATTACCTGTTAATATTATTAAAATCCAGTCTTGATAAACCGTTCATTACCATTAATATCCTTCATTACCTCTGCACTAAATCCTTTCCCTAACAACAGATCTCTTGTTTCGGTAGCTAAATACTGGTTAATTTCAAAATACAGAGCACCGCCAGGCTTAAGGTTAGTTAAGGCAAAATCAGCTATTCTATCGTAAAATATTAAAGGCTGGTCATTCTCCACAAATAAAGCCAAAGGGGGTTCAAAGTCTAAAACATTCCTGTGCATCTGTGCTTTTTCTTCCAGCTTTATATAGGGCGGGTTGCTCACCATTACATCATACATAGGATAGTTCTCAGGCGAAAGACTTAAAGCATCATCATTATGAAATTTAATGGCTACATGGTTTAAGTCGGCATTTTTACGGGCAAGCTCCAGGGCCTCTTTACTAATATCTATAGATGATACTGTGGAAGAATTCAAGTTTTTCTTTAAGGCAACAGGTATACAACCACTTCCAGTACCTATATCCAAAATATTGATACGGTGATTCTTATGATTTCGAATAATCAGATAAACCAGCTCCTCTGTCTCGGGTCTTGGAATGAGCACATGCTCGTTCACTAAAAACTCAAGTTGATAAAAATGGGCTCTTCCTAAAACTTGCTGTATGGGTTTCCCCGTTATTAATTCATTAAGGATATTTGAAAGGCTGCCCTCTTCCGAAGCACTTATTTCGCGGGTAGAATTGGTATAGTTAGAATTTCGGATAAAAGAAAGGGCAGTTTTAAGCAGGGCATTGATCTCTTCTTTATCATATAAATGACTAAGTTGTTGTTGAAAAAGGTGTTGTATTTGATGATATGCTGGCATGGCTGTCTTTATATAAAGGCAAAGTAAAGAAAAATGTACTGCCTGCTCCTACTTTACTTTCAATCCAGAGTTTACCATTGTTTTTTTCTATGAACTCTCTGCAAAGCATCAAACCCAGGCCATTACCTTTTTCTTCGTTCAAACCGTTGGTGCTGTAGAAATTAGCATCGTAGATCTTTTCCACCTGCTCCCGGGATATGCCAATCCCCGTGTCTCTGACACCAATTTCCAATTCATCTTCATTTAATTTATAAAAAATAGAGATCTGGCCGCCATGTGGGGTAAACTTAAGCGCATTCCCTATCAGGTTTCTAAACACCATATTCATCATTTCCCTATCCGCATATACAAAGATATCGTCTGACAGGAGATTGTAAATGCTGATATCACTCTTAGCAATCGCTGCTTTTTTTAGCTCCAGGATATTATTCAATAAACCATTGATAGAGAAACCCACCTTTTCTATACTTTCTTCGTACATCTGTTTCTTGGCCCATATCAGAAGGTTATCCAGCAAAGATGAAGTAGTATTAAACTCCATATTCAGCTGGTTAAAAAAAGCATTCAGCTCATCTTTATCGTTCAGCAGGTTTGCATCAAAGAGATTAAGCACTCCTTTTAAAGACAAAAGCGGGCTCCTGATATCATGAGAAATAATAGAAAGAAATTTTATTTTAAGCCGATTAAGGTCTTCCAGTTCCCGTTTTTGGTTTTCTATTTCCTTATTTTGCTGCTGTAATACCAAATTATTGAGCTTTGTTTTCTGAATACTCCGATACAGCATATGGGCCAGGAACAGTGCAACAAAGGAAAACAGTAGTACAGTAAAAATAAAAAAGTTCCGGTTCTCAATACTCAACTCCTGATTGAGGTTTTTACGATTAAGAATCAGGTTCTCATCTATCAATGCCTCATTAACCAGGTTCTGGCTATCCAGATTTTGCTGAAGTATCTTGTTCTCCATCTTCAGCTTGTTAATTTGCTGTAAATATGGATTTACGCGATCAATTCGCTGATTATCAGCAATTAAATTGAAAGAATTAAATATAAAAAGGACAACGATAACCATAAGTTTGCTGGCAAATGCCAATAAATGATATGATTTCTTACTATCCATTCCTTAATTCTATACCTTTGATACGTGATAAGTGATGAAATAGTTTTAAAAAGAGCAATAGAACTTGCAAAATTAGGAGCAGGTAAAGTAAGTCCGAACCCAATGGTAGGTGCTGTAATTGTTTTGAATGATAAAATTATTGGAGAAGGATACCACGAAAAATACGGAGAAGCACATGCAGAAGTAAACGCCATTAACAGCGTACTTGAGAAATACGATAATGCTACGGAGCTTCTAAAAAAGGCGACTCTTTACGTGACTTTAGAGCCTTGCTCACATTTTGGCAAAACGCCACCCTGTTCAGACCTGATTATCCTTTATCAAATCCCAAAAGTAGTTATTGGCTGTTTAGATCCTTTTGAAGCAGTAAATGGAAAAGGTGCTGAAAAATTAAGAAATGCAGGCATTGAGGTAAGTACAGGCGTTTTAGAAAAAGAATGTATTGATTTAAATAAACGTTTTTTTACACGGGTGAGTAAACAAAGACCCTACATTATCCTAAAATGGGCCCAAACTGCTAATGCTTTTTTTGCTCCTGAAGATGGGTCCCAAAAATGGATCAGCGGTAAAGAAACGAAGCTGCTTACCCATAAATGGCGTACCGAAGAAGATTGCGTGTTAGTAGGAAAAAGAACAGCAGAGATTGATAACCCTCAGCTAAATGTAAGATTTGCTGATGGAAGAAATCCTAAAAGAGCAGTAATAGACAGGGATCTAAAACTTTCAAGAGATTTAAACTTATTCGACAACAGCATAGAAACATTTGTATTTAACGCTACCAAGACAGACATTGAAGGCAATATTAAATTTATTGGGATAGAAGATTTTGATTATTTCTTACCTCAATATTTGCTTTACCAGTTGTATTTGCAGGATGTGCAGTCTTTAATTATAGAAGGAGGCGTTAAAACCCTGCAACTATTTATTGATGCCGGGTTATGGGACGAGGCAAGAATTTTCATCTCCCCTGACCTTTGGGAATCGGGAATAAAATCTCCTGAAATTATTGGCCAGCGAACCAATCTGGTAAAGGTAGGCAGAGACTATTTATCTGTTCTAATTAATGCTAAATAAACTATGATATACGTTCTGATTGCTATCTTTTGCAGTGTTGTAGTAAGTATCAATTTAAAATTACTAAAAAGATATTATACCAGTGCTTTCCAGGCTATTGTTTTTAATTATCCAACAGCGGCAACTTTATCCTTTATTTTCTTTAGGCCTGCTATTGAGACCCCTTTAGAATCAGATACCTGGCTGCTATACTTCATCATCGCATTTTTGCTGCTCTCTATTTTCTATTTCATCAGCAAGAGCGTGGCTACATCAGGTATTGTTTTAACAGCAATAGCGCAAAGGTTATCCTTAATCATCCCGGTGGCTTCTGCTTTTTTAATCTTTGGCGAAAATATCAATTCGTTAAAAATCATAGGACTGATTATAGGTTTTGCCGCTATATATGCTTCAATGCCACAAGGGAAGTGGAATGCCAGAAACATAACGGTTTGGTACCCTTTGATTGTTTTTTTAGGTACGGGTATATTAGATATACTTTTTAACCTGCTAACGCAATTTAAGGGCATTGCCTTTACCACCTCGCTCTTCTGGATTTTCCTGATCGCTACTTTTATGGGCTTCGTAAGTTTTTCTTACCTCCTGATTACGAAAAAGAAAGAGTTTCAGATGAAAGCCCTGTTTGCCGGGCTAGTACTGGGATTATTCAATTTCGCTTCCATCTACTTTTATATCAAAGCCCTTTCTATTGAAAGTAACAGACCATCTGTCATCTTCTCTTCGCTGGATATTGGCGTAATTGCCTTAGGTTGTATGGCAGGATTGCTGCTCTTTAAGGAAAGACTAAGCAACCTTAATAAAATTGGCCTGGTGTTAGCCATAATCTCTATTTGTATTTTGAGTTTTGCATGATGCTTTTTGAGGATACTTATCAAACCATTGCCCATGTTTCTGAAGGGATTTTTAGAGACAAAGGCAGTAAATTTATAGCCTATGCTTATCCTTTTAAAAAAGAGGAAGATCTAAAGGAGCTCCTCGCTCATCTCAAGAAAGAGCATCCCAAAGCCAGGCACCATTGCTACGCCTGGAGGTTGGGAACAGATCGCTCGGTATTTAGGGTGAACGATGATGGAGAACCCTCGGGAACGGCAGGAAGACCTATCCTTAACACCTTGCTTTCTAAAGAGATTACCAATGTACTTGTGATTGTGGTGAGGTATTTTGGCGGAACCTTATTGGGAGTACCCGGGCTGATTAATGCTTACAAGCAAGCCACAGAAGAAGCGATCCATAACAATACCATTATAGAAAAAACGCTGAATGATGTGTATACCTTGTCCTTTGATTACCTGCAGATGAACGAAGTAATGAAAGTGATCAAAGAAGAAAACCTAAGTCCCGAAAACCAGGTATTTGACCTTAGTTGTTCCATGGAAATCTCCATCAGAAAGTCGGAGCTCAATAGAATATTGGGGAAATTAGAAAATATTGAAGGTTTGAAGCTGGTATTCAATGAAACCAGATAAACGATGTTCTATTAGGCTCATTTTACCTTAACACCGTTTACCTTACAATATATAGTTTGATAATAGATTTTCAAACAAGAGGATTCTTTAATAACGCTTAGCATAAATATAAAACGTTTTAGACCTTTCCCTTCTTCAATATGCGCCCCCTGGGCTCGTCACCCTCATGAAGCACAATTTCCGAATGCAAAAATTCTGCTGCAGCCGCAGAGTCTATTACCTTAGAAGCACTTCGTTCTAACATTTCTAATTCAAAATCATTTAGTACACTTTCCCGTATTCCGGCATTTCGCCACCCCTCTGGCTTAGCACAGCCTTTAACAATTCCTTTGGCCAGTGTTAAAGCATCTAACAGTGCTTGGTTTGCTCCCTGTCCCTTAAACGGACTCATGGGATGTGCAGCATCGCCTATTAAAGTGACCTGCTTTGTTTTAGCCAATAATGCTGGATCAAGTAATGCCCTGTCATATACAGGATAGCCAGAAATCTGGGCAGTTAAGGTTGCTGCTAAAATCTGAGGAATGGGATGGTGCCATTGCGTTCTGCGACAGGCTTCTTCCTTTAAGGCGGCAGGACCTTTTGCACTTAAAATTTTAGCTTCTTCTTCGGACATTGGAAAACTTAATTGCCACATGATCGAGTCTGATGTATATGGCATCATGTAAATACGCTCATTACCATTGGCCGTTTGAAATACAGTAGTAGAATTCAGCAAAGGGCTATTTATATTAGCAAGGGCGCTTAACGGACAAATACCTAATATCACGATGCAATCTAAATACCTTAAAGGAGTTTTCTCCTCTGCTATGAATAACCTTCTTACGGTACTTCTAATCCCATCGGCACCAACCACCAGATCAGCTTTGGCACTTTTAATTATTCCATTTACCTGGAAAGTGAGTGTAACAGCCTCACCCAAAGATTCCTTAACATCTACTAACTGGTGTCCCCACTGTACTGCCTGCGGTCCGCCAAGTTGATGTAACAGCTCTAATCGTAAAGATTGCCTGGAAATATGCACATTGGTACGTTTAGAAAAGGTGTCAGCATTTGACTTTAACCACTTTCTTATGCCCCACTCTCCAATTACTTTTCCTTCTGTGGTATGCACTACATGTTTGGTAGACACCACACCTTCTTTTAAAGAAGAAATACCAAATGCTTTTATGAATGTACTGGCTTGCTGTAAGGTGAGCCCATAGCCCTGTGAACGGGCTTCGAAATCGCGGTCACGTTCATAAAGGGTAAAAGGAATACCCCTATGCAAACAGGCTACGGCTAGTGCTACTCCGCCAATACCACCTCCAATAATAGCAATGCGTGGATAGTTTTGGTTAGGCAGAGGTAGTTTAGCAGAATCAACGAGTCCGGCACCGCCACATTTAACACAAGTATGAAGATATGCTTTTGGTCGCAAAGGGGGTTCGCCTCTACTATTGTTTTTAATATATTGATCTAATTCCTGTTGGTATCTGAGACGTACTTTTTTATTTAAGCCCCGGCTTTTCTTCCCATGTCCCTTACATTCGCTACAAAAAGTCCAGCTTGCTTCTTCCTTTTTCAATATGAGTTGTGCTATCATACCTACAATACATGAGCTTAAAGTTCCCGGATTAATTGATGGAAAAGCGCTAACGCTTTCTTTTTATTTTCATCCAGATTGTAATCTATCTTATTCATTAGGTAATCCTTCATATCAAATCCTTTGTGAAGATGGCTAATAGATTGTAAGACTTCTTCTCTATGGTCTAAACCATATTGAAAAGCTTTATTCAATTCAATTATAAATTCTGAAGATAATTCTTTGTTACTAACCCAGGCGGCAAAAACAAAAGGCAAGCCGGTGAAATTTTGCCACACTTTAGCTAAATCATAGACATAGGGGAATTTATTATTTTTTCCAAAAGTTCGGTCTCCTATTTGCACAAAAGCAGTTTTACTGTTTGTAGAAACACCATATTGTGGAGCGTCCTTTATTTTGTTAGGACGAAGCTTCCAAAAATTCTTTAGCAACACTAAAGCTAAATTATTAGAAGACCTTGATTCTGGGTCGAGCTGTAAGTTTTCTACCTCTTCAATTGGGCAATTACTAAATATAAAAACAGAATTTACCTCACCAGAGGCACCAATACAATAATCAGAAACAATAAAGTGCTTTGGTAAATCTAATATAGCAGCAACTGGTATCAAACCTATATCGGCTTCATCATCAATTAGTTTTTGCGCACATAAAGCAGGATAATCTAAGGTCAGTTCTATTTTATTTCTAAGTCCAGCATGTTCTAAACCATAAATAAAGGGTAGCGTATTGATATAACTAACCGCCGAAATACGTATCATATTTTTTAAAAGAATCTAGAGTGAAGATATAAGAAGCAAGAGACCAGATGGGAAAGAAGGGCATCAGGCTTCAAAAACAGACCTATTTCTATTTACCTATCCAAATGCGCCAAACTATTAAAAACCTCGATTTCATAATTCCCATCTTCATAATTTACAACATAAAGGGATGTGTTTTGATGGGGATATTCGTCCATAAAGCACATGGGCCTTTTAAGCAGCAAACACATTAATAAGCGCATTGCCCGGCCATGCATACAAATTAATACTGTTTTTTCGTTTGGCTGTTTAATGATATGCTCCATTGCAGCGGCCTGCCTGATGTAGACATCATTGGGACTTTCGCCGCCTTCGGGTTTTACATCATAATGTCCGGCATTCCATGCGACTACCAGCTGCATAAAACCTTCTCTTACTTCAGGGTTAGTATCTTGCCCTTCGTATATTCCCCAGGCCAGTTCATCCAGACCCGAAAGCTGCTCCCAGGGTAATCCTTTATCTATAAACCCTTTTACGGTTTGGTGGGTTCTTTTTAAAGAAGAAGTATATACTTTATCGAACGGAAAATCCTTATACATTTCAAAAAATGCTGCGCCCTGTGCTCTTCCTGTAGCATTCAAATCAGCATCTATTCCTCTTCCCTGTACAACATTTTTCTTATTATAATCTGTTTCTCCGTGTCTGAGGATGTATAGTTTCTTCTTTACTTTTTCTTCACTCATGCTTAATTTATTACCGGTAAAGCATAAAATTTAGGTTTTTCCTCATCCGGAAATTCATAATCTTTATAGTTGTTTACCACGTTATATAATGTATCTCTTTCTATTGGCGTTCTGCCCACATCCTTAATCAGTCTCACCAATTCCTTTGTACTCATAGCAGGGTTTTGTTCCTCGGCTCCTGCCATAGAATAAATTTTGGTGGTATCGTCTAAAGTTCCATCAATATCATCTACGCCAAAGTTGAGGGATAGCTGGGCAGTGCTCCTGCTGATCATGGCCCAGTAAGCTTTGATATGGTCGAAATTATCCATATATATCCTGGCGATGGCATAATTACGAAGATCTTCTACAATACTTACCTCCGGCACATGAGACATCTGGTTCTCCTGGTTTCTGAATTTAAGCGGGATAAAAGCCTGGAAGCCTCCGGTTTTATCCTGAAGATCTCTTAAACGATTCATATGATCTATACGGTGCCAAAATTCTTCGATATGCCCATAAAGCATTGTAGCATTACTTCTCATTCCCAATTTGTGCGCCTGCTCATGAATATCCAACCATTGCTCTGCAGTACATTTATCATGAGCTATTTTTGCTCTCACCTCAGGATGGAAAATTTCTGCTCCACCTCCGGGCATAGAATCCAAACCGGCTTCTTTAAAATATTTCATCCCATCATAATGGCTGAGTTTTGCTTTCTTAAAGATATAATAACACTCTACCGGTGTCAGGGCTTTGATATGTAGTTCAGGGCGGTGAGCTTTTGATCTTCTAAAAAACTCCGCATAGAACTCCAGGTTTTGTTTTGGAACCACGCCCCCGGTAATATGTACTTCTGTTACAGGTTCGTCATCGTATTTTCGAACGATGTCCATCATTCCATCTACATCCATTTCCCAGCCCTGCTCTCTTTCTTTGATCAATCTCGAGTAAGAACAAAACTTACAGTCGTAAACGCATACGTTGGTAGGCTCGATATGAAAGTTCCTGTTGAAATAAGTTAAATCGCCGTGTCTTTCGTTCCTGATATGATTGGCAAGGATGCCCAGGTAAGGTAAATCTGCTTTTTCATAAAGATAAACACCTTCGTCTGTATTTATTCTTTCCCCATTCTTCACCTTTTCTGCTATGCTTCTTAATTGAAGATCTAAATTCGGATCTCCAAGTAATGTATCTAACTGATGTCTTGTACTCATGAATGAAATTTTACCAAAAGTAGCAATTATGCGCCTTTATTTAGTTTTTTAAGTGTAAAACAAACATCTTTGTATGGGTGTTTTACATTACGAATACTTTCTTTTGTTGAAAGCCATCAGATTTTGGCAACTCCCGGGCTAGGGATACTTAAATTAGAAGGTTCATCAACCCAAAATAAAAAAGCAGATGAAAATAGAAACCATTGCAATTCATGCCGGTAATAAAATGGATGATGCTACCAAAGCAGTTATTCAGCCGGTTACCTTATCTTCTACCTACGAAAGAGCAACCGATGGTGGTTACCCAGCCGGATTTATGTATTCCAGAATAGAGAATCCAAACAGGCAGTCTTTAGAAAATGTTGTTGCAAAAATGGAAGGCGGTAAAGCGGCATGTGCCTTTGCTACAGGAAATACGGCGGGCATGTCTGTTTTCCAGGCTTTAGAACCGGGGAGCCATGTCATCTGCCCGGATGATATGTACCATGGTTTAAGAAACCAGCTCAAAATATTATTCAAAGGTATCATCAGTATAGACTTTATTGATTTAACACATACCGATCATATTGAACGCTTTATAAAGCCCAATACAAAAATGATAT
The DNA here is from genome assembly GCA_045629485.1 of Pelobium sp. Classification (GTDB taxonomy): domain Bacteria; phylum Bacteroidota; class Bacteroidia; order Sphingobacteriales; family Sphingobacteriaceae; genus Pseudopedobacter. The sequence goes on from JAZQRF010000092.1 coordinate 11,044, forward strand.
GGGCAGAAACGCCCTCTAATCCCCTGCTAAAGCTTACCGATATTGCTGCCCTGGCAAAAATTGCAGGAAAACATAAATTGGTATTAGCGGTAGACAATACTTTTGCTACTCCGTTTTGCCAGCAGCCTTTAGCTTTAGGGGCAGACCTGGTAATGCACTCTACCACCAAATATTTAAACGGCCATAGCGATGTTTGCGGCGGTATCATCGTAACTGGAACCAGAAATGCTTTATGGGGAAAGATAAAAGATGTACAGATTTATGGAGGGGCAGTACCTTCTCCTTTTGATTGCTATTTAATAACACGAGGCATTAAAACCCTGGCTTACAGAATGCGTGGACATGCTCAAAATGCTTTACTATTGGCAGAATTCCTGGAAAACCATGCTGAAGTAGAGAAAGTGTTTTATCCGGGCTTGCCTTCTCATCCCCAGCATGAACTGGCAAAGAAGCAGATGACCTCTTTTAGCGGGATGCTCTCGTTTAACGTAAAAGGGGGAGAAGCAGCGGCTTTGAAAATTGTAAACGGTGTAAAAATTTTTACACAGGCAACAAGTCTGGGTGGTGTAGAGAGTTTAATCGAACACCGGTACTCTGTAGAAGGTCCGGATACCAAGACGCCTAAAAACCTCATCAGGGTGTCTGTAGGCTTAGAGCATATTGATGATTTAATTAATGATTTAGACCAGCTTTTGTAAAAAACAGCCAGATGTAAAATCATAAAATTAAATGTTTTATAAAATTAAATTTTGTAGTTTCATTATAAATCCTGCATATTTGTACCATTATTGGTTGAAAAGACCAAGATCAATTCCTCTTCAAACAGGTCTTGATTTATAAAGAAGTGGTAAGAGATCAGGCTCACAGAC
>JAZQRF010000093.1:0-13399 GCA_045629485.1 Pelobium sp.
CACTTTAAAAATCTCTTTTAAAGTAACCTGTTCTATTTTGGTGATACTCTTAAGATCTATATAATTATCTGGCTCTTTTTTGTCCTGAATAATTTGATTCGCCTGATTTTTTAAACGCATACTCATCAAGTAGTAATAAGAATGCATCAGCTCATGAAATTGCGATTCAGAAAAGACACCTTTTTCTTTTAAAGCTTTCAATCTTTCGCCGGTGTTTTCGCTAAAGATTCTATTTTGCAGGGCATACACACGTACAAGATCTACAACCGGCGTCATGGCATTTTTAATATCGAAAACCTCTATTTTTCCTATGGTTTGTGTTCTGATATTGTTGAAAAAAGTTAAAGGCGGTTTGTATTGCAAAGCGTTTTTAGCAATATAGGCAAAGAACCTGTTCATTGGTGTTTTTAACTCTTCGTCTAAAAATTCTTTAAGTTCCTGGATAATGCCTTTATCTCCATAAAGGTAACGGCAATCGAAAAATGTGGAGAATTTTATGGCGCTTTCTGGAAGCGAATCCTCCATCCAGCTCTTATAATTTCTTTTCCAATGAGATAAAGAATGCGTCCATTGCGGGTTGCTGGCCATGTAACCACCTTTACAATATTCAAAGCCAATTTCATTTAACTGATCTGAAACTTGTTTAGCAAATTCTAAGAAATAAGCCCTTACTGTTTCTCTTTGCTCGTTTGCCTTATCCTCGTAAATAATAGCATTATCCTGGTCGGTTTTTAAAGTTTGCTCTTTACGGCCTTCGCTACCGGTAACCATAAAAGCAAATTTTGCTGGTGGCGGTCCCATTTTGTCCAGTGCTTTTTCTATCACCTTAATTGCAATAGTATCAGCAATTGTAGTAATTACCTGGTTAACAATTTCTGAATGTACCCCGCGACTTAATAGCTGGTTAACTATGTTTGGAACACGTTCCCACTTCTCCTTTAATTCTTTAGATGAAACCGCTAGTTTAACAGATTGTATAAACACCAAAGGAGATTGAGCCTGCTCGCTCAGCAACCTGTTCCTACTTAAGAAGCCAATATATTTTTTATTCTTTTCTACCAGAAGGTATTTCGTTTTTGTACGAAACATCATTAAAATAGCTTCGTAAATGTAAGCATCATAAGAAATGGAAACTATTGGGTTGTCCATTACCGTTCTTATTTCCTGTTTGGGATCCAGGCATTTGGCAATTACATTATCTCTTAAGGTGATGTCTGTAGCATAACCAATAATTTCGTCGTTTTCGTTTTTTATAAATAGACAGCTGATTTTTTGTTGAGCCATTAATTTGGCAGCCTCGTAAATTGGCAATGTTTGCGGACAGGAAACTATCTCCCGGTAGGTAATCCCTTCTATTTTACGAGAATATAGCTGTTCTGATGCAAGGTAACTTTCTTCAAATGATGCTGGTTTTTTAAAGAAGTGAGAAAACTCTTCATCCAGCATCCTTTTACCGAAATCTGTTATATAGTATTGATAAAAATCCTCATAGCCATTACAAAGTGCAATAAAGTCTTTTCTGGGAAGAGAATAAACTGTTGTTCCTTTTTTTGCAATTACCGATTTCAGTGCCCTTTTTCTGTTTAATAAAATAGATATACCGCCAAAACAATATCCAGGATGATGCACTTCTATGGATCTTTTACTCTCAGCGCCGTCATAAAAAAAAGTTTCATACTGGCCTTTTACAATGATATCAACCCCTTTCATTTTGGTGATTTCCTGTCTGTAGGCCAATGTCTCTTTTTTATATTCTACTACATTGAGTAATTGTGAAACCTCTTCTAAAACCTCAATAGGCAAGAGGTTGAATGGTGAAACTGCTTTTAAAAGGTCGGTCTTAGAGTTCATAAGCTAAAAATATAATAACAATTAATAGGGATATAAAAAATACCCAGGCCCAAACTACACCTGTTGTGCTCAGTTTTTTAGGTTCAAATTTATCTTGTTGAGATGCGATCAGCTCGTCTGTAATATGCCCTCTTTTAAGCATTTCAAAAAAGCATTCGGCTGTGATAGTGGCATCAGTTAAAGCATTGTGGATATTGATAGCTTTTTTATTAAAAAGATATTCATAAAGCTGGCCTAGTCTCAGGAATTTTGATTGAGGATTTTTTACATAAATATCACTAGCAAGCATAGTGCAAAACAAGGGTAAATTCTTCATAGGGTTTTCTATTCCAGACCTATAAAAATCAGCACTAAGCACATGAAAATCCAGTTCCATAAAGTGCCCAATCAACATGGGCTTGTATTTTCTGATATCGTATGCGAGTTTACTCATTACCTTTTTCCTGCGTTCGCCATTTTCGTTTAAATATTCTTTGGTAATACCATGCGTCTTTAGGGAAGAAAGTTCTATCGAGAAATCGTCTTCTCTGATATAAAAATTCTCCTCCTTCACCTTTTTTCCATCGCTAGAAAAAATGATCCATGCAACCTGAACTGTAAATGGCCAGTTTTTATTGTCGGAATAAGGCTTATTCCATTTCTTAGGCAAGCCCGACGTTTCTGTATCAATAAACAACAAATATTCTTTCACAGCTGCAAGTTAAGATTTAGATCAGGGCCTTTTCAAAAATAAGTTCTGATTTTTATGAAATAATTTTATGTCTTTCAATTTATTTTCACACCTTCATGAAACTTCATTAGTATTTATTCGTTTTAACATTTCACAACAATTTATTTATGCGTATACCGGTTAATCGTAAGAATGTAAAAGTAATGCCCGATACTAAAAGGGTTATTGCAAGGTTTTTTTATAACGGAGAAGAAAGAGCAAAACAGATTTTAGAGCATGTAAAGGATTTGTCAGACCAGGAAGTCCAGGAAATAATTTTCCCGCTTTTGCAGGAGTTTTCTAAACGGCATCGTAATATTACCAAGATATTTTATAAGCATACCAAAAAGCTTTACAAAGCACTAGGATTTGATTTAGCGGAGCTCAACGAAATTTCGTCTTTTAGAAGGTTGTTGATAGGATCTTATTTTACACACGAATACTCTATAGAATCAGCAGCATTTTTTAATCCTTCGATTGTTGATGATCCTGATCAATCTGATTTGGAAGAAGGGCAAAGACGTTTAGTTATTAGTTTTAGAGCGGTTGGCGAAGGCCACATTTCTTCCATAGTATTTAGAAAAGCTTTAATAGACAAAAACAACGATATTGAGGTAATGCCTGCCGGAGTTTATGTGGATGAAGCAGAAATCATTAAAAACAATATCTATGCTAAAAACCTATTTTTTGAGAAGGCGAGAGACTCCAGAATAAGCGACGAAACCATCGCTAAAGTGGATAAAGTGCTAAATGATAAGTTTGATTATAAAGAACTCAAAACGGAGATAGATAAACTATTAGGAGAAGCAGAAAACGGAGAATTATCTAAAATTCTTTACCTGGCTGATTCTTATCACGAGATTTTGTTTTCTTTAGATACTGATATCTCCGACAGAATTATCTATCCTATTTCTAAATTTGAGAGAAAAGGTATTGAAGATGCTCGTTTTGTGAAGTTCTTTAATGAGGATGGGACTAGTAAATATTATGCCACTTACACCGCTTATGATGGCCAGATAATTATGCCTAAATTGCTGGAAACATCAGATTTTTATGATTTTAAGGTGCGCCCCATCCATGGCGAAGGTGCGAAAAACAAAAATCTTGCACTATTCCCACGAAAAATAAATGGCAAATTTGTCATGCTATCCAGGATAGACGGCTGGAATAATTATATCATGTTTTCTGATAAAATTAGTGTTTGGAATAATCCCATAAAAACACAGGCGCCAAAATTTCCATGGGAGTTTGTACAGATAGGAAACTGTGGTTCGCCTATAGAAACAAGCGAAGGTTGGTTAGTTATTTCGCATGGCGTAGGAGCAATGAGGAGATATTGCTTAAGTGTAAGCTTATTAGATTTGGACGATCCGCGTAAGGAGATTGGACGTTTAAAAGAACCTCTGCTAACTGCAAATAAAGACGAAAGAGAAGGTTATGTTCCTAATGTGGTTTACTCTTGCGGTTCTATAATTAATAACGGAGAATTAGTTGTTCCTTACGGATTATCAGATTATTCCTCATCGTTCATAACTGTAAACCTTAAAGATTTATTAGACCGGTTGAAGAGTGGCGGATAGCTTAAATAAATGCTGTATGTTTGCAGAATAATATGGAAATTCTAATTATTGCAGTTTTAATTTTACTAAACGGAGTTTTCTCTATGAGTGAAATTGCACTCATCTCCTCAAGAAAATTCAAACTTGAAAGTGCAGCAAAAAAGGGTAACAGCAATGCAAAAAAGGCTTTTGAGTTGGCTAACAGCCCTAATACTTTTTTATCTACAGTACAAATAGGGATTACTTTAATTGGAATATTAACCGGTATTTTTAGCGGTAAAGCTTTAACTGATGATCTAACACAACTGTTTAGTGAAATAAATTTTTTAGCACCTTATGCAGACTCTTTGGCTGTTGTAACGCTGGTGGTAATTATTACCTACGTAACTATCGTATTTGGGGAGCTGATTCCTAAAAGATTAGGACTTCATTTTCCCGAGAAAATAGCAACAGCAGTTGCTCAGCCTATGAGTGTGCTTTCCTTAATTACTAAGCCTTTGATTTGGATGTTGGCTAAAACCAACGACCTGTTTTTAGGTATTTTCGGGATAAAAGAGAAAAAAAATGGATTTATCTCTGAAGAAGAGATTAAACAAATTATTCAGGAAAGTGCAGAAGGAGGAGAGATAAGACAGATAGAACAAGATATTGTAAAGCGGGTTTTTTCTTTAGGAGACCGTAAAGCAAGGGAGCTGATGACACACAGGAATGATTTTGTGTGGATTAGTACAGAGGATAGTTTTGCTGAGATCAAACATAAAGTTGATGCCGATCCTCATTCTGTTTACCCGGTATGTAAAAAGAGTATTGAAGCATTAATTGGCTTTATTTCACTTAAACAATTATTTAGTTTAGGTAATAATGCTCAAATTTCTGATGTATTGGATAAAGCTCAAAAGCCTTTGTATGTTCCGGAAAATATGGCTGCTTATAGAGTTTTGGAGTATTTTAAAGCCAATAAAACTCACAGTGCCATTGTGGTAGATGAGTATGGTTCTATCCAGGGTTTAATCACTATGGATGATGTTATGGATGAGTTAATAGGGGATGTGGTAGAGGAAGATATAAATGAATATCAGCTTACCCAAAGAAATGAGAATTCATGGTTAATTGATGGACAATATCCATATTTCGAATTACTTGAGCATTTTAATATGATTGGTGTGGAAGAAACAAATAACTTCACCACAGTAGGCGGCCTGTTTATTTTCCAGTCAGAGCGTATCCCTAAGCTTGGAGATAAAATTAAGTGGCATAATTACGAAATGGAAATTATGGATATGGATGGGCATAGAATAGATAAAATACTCCTTACTAAGATAAAATAGTAAGGAATATTTATTTTATGATGAGATAATTTGATGATAAAGGTTTAAATATTCTTCTGCCATCCTTTTTGAAGAAAATCTCTTCCGGGCCGAGTCTGCACAAAATTTTCGATCAATACCAAGATCTGTTTTTAAAATCTGAACAGCTTCTTGCGTATTCTTAACTAAAAAACCATTTTTTTGGTTTTCAATAAGTTCTGGCATAGAGCCTCTGTTAAAAGCTATAACAGGCGTACCGCATAACATAGCTTCTACCACGCTTAAACCAAAGGGTTCGTCAAAATTTATTGGATGGAGTAGGGCCAGGGCTTTTCCCATGAGTTGATTCCTTAATTCAGGTCCTGCATGTCCAATAAAAGTGATATCTTCATTTAAATAAGGTTTAACTTGTTGGTTGAAATAGTTTTCATCCTGAATGATACCAGCAATGATTAACTTTTTATTAGCCTTCGTTGCTATGGCTATGGCTTCCGCTGCTCCTTTATCGTGATGAATTCTTCCAAAATAAAGCAAATAGTCCTCAGGGTATTCATTAAAAGAAAATTCATCGGTATTGAGTCCATTATAAACTGTTGCTAGATATTTTAGTTCCGGACTCCTATCTGCATTGCTGATTGAGACGTAATAAGTATTGTCATTATATTTTTTATAAACCGGAATAATCCTCTCGGAGGAAAACCCATGAATGGTGGTAATCATGGGAGTTGTTATCAGTTTGGAATAGGTGAGAGGTAAGAAATCAAAATGGTTATGAATAATGTCGAAGTAGGAAGCATTTTCCATAAGATTACTAATATGTAAACACTCCACAACCTTTGCGTCCTGATTTCTGTCGGTTTCGTAACCTTTAGCTATAACAGCATTTAAAGTACCAGCAGTAATAGAATCGCCGGTAGCAAAAAGTGTCACTTCACAGCCCAATTTAACAAGATTCTCTGTAAGATTCGAGGCCATTTGTTCCCAGGGCCCATAATGCACAGGCGGAGTACGCCATGCCACCGGAGATAGTACAGCAACCTTCATTAATTAACTGCAATAGTTTCCGAACTTATATCAAATTGGTATTCTTTTTCTAGTGCTTTTAAAACTGTTAAATGCGAAATAAAATATGCCAATGTACTTTCTGCTCCCTGGTTTCTGTTTAGGCCCACCTTGGTTAACCCATCGCAACAACCATTAGTTTCGTGGTCGTAAAGAGGGATTCTTAAGGTATTCTCTCCTAAAAACCATAAATAGGTTTGGAACATTTTCTTGATATAAGAAACATCTTTGGTAACATTGTAAGCCTGGAAATACATCATCACAGCTGCCATAGTTTCTATGGCTTGTTGGTCAAAAACGGCTTTCTCATTCCCACCTTTATAAAACCATCCGTCGTTTCCTATGGGGTTATAATAGCCTTTATCTAATGTTTCCCGATCTAAAAAGCTTAAGCTTTCTAAACCAATTTCTTTGTAAATATAGTTATCTGTAACTTCATAAGCTTTTAATAAAGCCATTGGTAAAATAGCATTATCGTAGGTTAGCTTTTCTTCAAACCAATTCCATCCTTCGGCTTTATTTTGCTGGTAGGCAGCTATCATCATGTCACTCAGTTTGATAACCTTGTTTTTTAAATCATCATCAGGATAAGCCTTTAAATAGTCTGAAATTCCAATGATGCTATTGGCAAAGCCTCTTAAATGAACTAAATTATCTAAATGCTGCAGGGAGTTAAAAAAGAGATCTCTCGCAAACTCCTTGTAAGAATTATTTGGAGAATGACTGATCATATAACCAAGTGCCCATAAAGTTCTTCCAAACGAATCATCTGTCCCCACTTCATCAAGATATTCTCTTTTAAAACTTAAAAAGTTTCTGAAATTTCCGTCTTCACATTGCATGTACTGGATAAAACTGAGATAAATAGGTAAAAGATCAAGCGCCTCTTTACTCTTAAACTGGTCGTAAGCCATAAGAGCCATAATTAATGCTCTTGCATTATCATCCATGCAATAGCCTTCTTTTAAATTGGGTATGCCGTAACGGGCATGTTGTACAATCCCAGTATCATCAGTTAATCTTTTTACATATTCTAACGTGAAACCAGGCAGCATTTCGGCATCAATTGAAAAATTGTCTTGTTTAGGTTTCTGGTTATCCTCTTCTATAATTGTGGTTAATAAATCAGTATAAATTTTACCAATTTTTGAATAACGAAGATTTAAACCATAGTTATAAGCATTAGATCTGATTGTTTTTAATGCAAGTTCATCTTCCAGTAATTCATTTACAATCTCGGCGAGTTGATGGTAGTCTCCAAAATTAAAAAGCCTTCCCCTGTCATCTGCCAGGAGCTCCTGGGCATGCCAGTAAGGAGTAGATATCACCGCTGCACCAGCACCAATAGCGTAAGAAAGTGTTCCGCTGGTAATTTGCGCTTCATTTAAATAAGGAGTAATGTAGATCTCGGCGGCACTTAGGTAGTTTACCAATTCATCTTCAGGGATAAAGCTGTTAATGAAATTTACATGTTTGCTTACTCCTAAATTTTTAACAAGCAGTTTTAAATAGTCTCTATATTCTTCACCCTGATTCTTTTTAATATGCGGGTGAGTACTTCCAACAATATTGTAAACTACATTCGGATGCTGTTCGACTATCGCAGGTAATGCCTTTATGATGGTTTCTAGACCTTTGTTTCTAGAGATTAAACCAAATGTGAGCAGTACTCTTTTATTCGCAAATAGTGGATTTTTCTTTAGTGGATTATCGAAATTATCTACATAATCAGGAACTCCATGTTCTATTAATTCTATTTTATCCGGAGAAACACCGTAGATATCTATTAAAAATTCTACTGCTTTATTCGCCATTACCACAATTTTAGATGATTGTCTGGCAATTTCCTGTATAATTAATTTTTGTAGATAATTTGGATCTTTTAAAATGGTGTGTAAAATTGTAATCAGTGGTTTTTTTATTCTGTAAAGTAAAGGCAACACATAAATTCCACTATCCCCGCCATAAATTCCAAATTCATGCTGCATTACACACACATCCGCTGTGCTGTTATTAATATAATTTGCAGCTTTAATATAATCTCTTTGATTTTGTTGTCTGATAATGAACTTAACTTCTTTACTGTACTGATAGTAGTCTAATTCCTCAGAATCGTTGATTGCTACAACATAACTTGATTCTTTATTGATATTAAAATTCTTTTCGATAGCACCTTTTAGATTCGAATTAAAGGTGGCTAACCCACATTCCCGTGGAGAGTAAGTAGAAATATAAGCTATTTTCATAAATAATGTAGATACTTTATTATTTGCCTAGATGTAAGCAAGCCTATAAATGCCAATACTGTGCCACATTATTGCTAGGGCTACGGAAATAGAGAAAATCTATATTTATTGTTTACTTTTATTCTTCAAGTCGAATAAATCTTCTTCAGTTTTACTGGATTGGGAAACCATCCGCATAATTTCGGCAAGTTCCTCTTTAGTTAAATTTCGCCATTTACCTAAAGGAATATTGTTAAGTGTAATATTCATAATCCTTACCCTTTTTAGTTTTTTTACTTCGTAGTTTAAGAATTCGCACATCCTCCGTATTTGCCTGTTTAATCCTTGTACAAGAATAATTTTAAAAACAAACTCGCTCTCCTTTTTTACAAAACATTTCTTGGTTACTGTATCCAGAATAGGAACGCCATTGCCCATTTTTCTGATAAACTCTGGCGTGATAGGTTTATTTACCGTAACAATATATTCCTTTTCATGATTGTTACCGGCTCTTAATATTTTGTTAACGATGTTGCCATCGCTTGTCAGGAAGATGAGTCCCTCAGAAGGTTTGTCTAATCTCCCGATAGGGAAAATTCTCTTCGGATGTTTAATATAATCAATAATGTTTCCCTGTATATGTCGTTCTGTAGTACAGGTTATACCTCTTGGTTTATTAAAAGCAATATAAACTTCCTGAGACTGCTCCTTAAATTTAATTCTTCTGCCATCAACTCTTACGTCGTCCTGAGGAGTTACCCGATCACCTAAAACTCCAGTTTTGCCATTAATAGTCACTCTTCCTTCTTCAATTACCTTATCTGCTTCTCTTCTGGAGCAAAATCCGGTATCGCTAATGGCTTTGTTTAGTCTTAAGGAAGATGGGTTATCCGTCATGGCAAAAAATAATCTTCAAAAATATAAGAAATAATTGCCTTATCAGCAGAATTGGGATAAATTTTAATAAGTTAGAGTTTTATTGCATGATGGTCTGTCCTGTTCCTGAAATTTGCTTTAATTCCCTAAGAGTATAGAATTATAACAATTGGCATTAAGATTGGATTAAATTGAAAAAATCTATTTATGAGAATTAAGATATTTGCTTATTTTATTATTTTTTTTAGCTCTATACTCATTGTAAACGCACAAACCAATCTTGCTAATAAAATTTGTGGTAAGTGGATTACGAAAGAAAAAAATCTCATCATTCAGGTTTATAAACATTCTGATGATTTTAAAAGTAAAATTGTTTGGTTTAAAAAAGGCGATAGTCATAAAGAGATGCATGAATATGTGGATGATAAAAACCCCGATCCAAATTTAAGAGATCGAAAAATAGTAGGGATGGATATTGTGGATGGATTAAAGTACAATGAAAAAACAAATTCATGGGAAAACGGAAAAATTTACGATGCTTACCACGGACGTTTCTGGGATTCTTCAGCTACAATAACACCTGATGGTTTATTAAAGGTCACAGGATATTGGAAATTTAAATGGATTGGAAAAACCTTAACTTTTACAAGAATGTAGTTTATTGTTTTTTAGTATTTAAACTCAAATATAAGCCGAAAACTACCAGAAATGTACCTGTAATTGTAAATAAAGTAATAGGTTCATCCATTAACCACCAGGCATAAGCGAAGCCGAATACAGGACAAAGAAAAAGCCATAGCGATGCCTTCACAGGGTCTATTCGCAATAGATAAAACCAGCAAATTAAGCCAATAACAGATACTGCTATACTTAGCCAAAGTACTGATAAATAAAAACGAGTATCAAAAACAATACTTTCGAAACCACCGAATAAGAAAGTTGCAGGTAATAAAAAAATGCCTCCCAGCATCACCTGCCAGCCATTTATCAGCAAGTTGCTTAAACGCCACTTTGTTTTCGCATAGTACACACTTGCAAATGAGACAGTGAGCATGCTTAACCCCAAGATCATTAATCCAAATAGTGTGGTATGGCTGCTTTTTAATAGTGGATAAGTAGCTATACCAACTCCGATAATTCCTAATCCTATACTTGCCCATTCTTTTAAAGAAGCTTTTCTACCCATCCACCAGCTGGAAAGTAAAACAATAATTAATGGGTTAGTAGACACGGCTAAGCTGCCAATTCCGGCAGCTGTATATTTCATGGCGTAAACATATAACCCAAGATACAATGTGGTGTTAAACAAGCCGAAGATCGCAAGATGCTGCCATTCTTGTTTTGTAGGCAAGCGATATTGGGTTTTCTTTTGATTGATAAAAGAATAGGCTAACAGAAAAAATCCGGCAACGAAGAATCTAATATTCGCTAAAACTAATGGAGGAACAGATAGTACGCCGAATTTGGTTGCTACAGAGGCTGATGCCCATAGCATGGCAAATAGAACTCCAATACCAATAATTTTTATTTGATTTTTCAATGCGCAAATCTAAAAGATATCATGCTTAATTCGTAGCCCTCACATCAAGTTTAAAGAAATATAAAGCGTTGTGTAAATCAATTTTATGAAAAGCCTTATCTTGCTACCATAAATTAAAAGAGATGAATTTCAGATTAGGTGAATTTGTTCGTTTTGTAGACGAAAACAGAGAAGGGTACATTACCAGGATTATTGATGAACAATTAGTTGGTGTAACCGGGGAAGATGATTTTGAAATTCCCGTTGCAGTAAATAACCTGGCTCGTGTGCATGGACATAAAAGTAATGAAGGTACTTTAAAGGATGATTCGGATATTAATATTCCTGTAAAGGAATTTATTTCGAAAGGAATTTTTATTTCCGTAGTACCAGATCCTAATAAAGGATCCATTGTTCATTTTTATATAACCAACGAATCTTCCTTTGAGTTGTTGTTTGCCATGAATTCGGAGAAAGCGGATGTTTTTAAAGGTGAGTTTTCAGGGATCATTAACCCTCACTCAGCAATTAAAATCTATTCTGCTGCATTGCCGGATCTGGATTTATGGCCTAAATTTCATTTCAGAGTGCTTGCCTATACAAAACAAAATTTTAAGCCTCTTGCTCCAATAAACACAATCATTAAATTTAGAGCAAAGGATTTTTCCGGAACAAAGAAAACCATTTCTTTATTAAAACTTCAGGGGTGGCAGGTGCAATTAGACGAGGCCGAAATTAAAATTGATGCTGAGAAGCTAAAAGAGAGTTTTTTTAAACCCGCAGAAGAAAAGAAGAGCATAGACAGGCCTTCTAAAGAAGTAGACTTGCATATAGAAAAATTAAGGGATGACCATGCTTTTTTGAGTAAAAACGAAATTCTTGATATCCAATTAGAGGCCTTTCAAAGAAATTTAGATGCGGCAATAGCTCATAAATTTTCTGATATTATTTTTATTCACGGTTTGGGGAATGGAACTTTAAAAAATCATATCCATAAAACGGTAAGCAAGCATCCACAGGTAAAAACTTTTAAAGATGCTTTTAAAGAGAAATTTGGTTATGGTGCTACCGAAGTGATCTTTAAATAATAGATTTTACTTACGCTATTTATTTATATGTATAGTAGGGAAGAGGCTTCTAAAATCAGACAAGAGTTTTGGACAATTTTTGGACAATATATTTCTCCTCATCAATCCATTACCGGGCAGAAAGTAAATTGGGTGAATTATAAAACTGGATTAAAGCATATTTATTTTAGAATGCATGCCGATAAAAGAGGAGCCGCTATTAGTATTGATATCTCCCATCCTGATGAAGGAATTCAAGAGTTGTTTTACGAACAATTTTTAGAATATAAAGAGATTTTGCATCAGGCTTTAGGAGAGGAGTGGAACTGGCAGCTGTTTATAGAAGACGAAAATCATAAAACCATTTCAAGAATATCTACTTCTATAGAGAACGTAAATATTTTTAACAAACAGGATTGGCCTAAACTCATCTCTTTTTTAAAACCAAGAATAATAGCTCTTGACGATTTTTGGTATGATGTGAAAGATGGATTTGAAGCTTTGAAATAAATTATAAGATTTTATTGCCATTGCCCCAGGTTCATTTCTTTTCTTGGCACTATTTATGGATGTTTTAGGTATACTAATACAATAAAACATGGATAAGTTAAAGAAATTTGGGTTGATGGAAAAGATCTCTAATGAGTTGGAAGATCTTAAAAATAGCCAGGTTGCGGTATTAAATAAAATTTCAAAAATTGAAATAGATAATTTAGAACTTGGTAATAAAAAATTAGAAGACAAGCTTCCGGATATGCACCAAAGTGCTGCTGATACTGTAGATAGTATTCAGGAAATTTTAGAAAATTTCGAAGAAATTAAAAACACCTACGAAAATAAAAACAACATTGATGGCTTGAGAGAACAGGAAGCTATCAATAATCTAAAATAAAGTTCTAAACTAAAAAAGGTGTACCGCAATGGTACACCTTTCTTGTTTTTAAGAGGAAATTTTACTCTATATTTTTACCTTTCATTGCTGTTGAAATGGCATGATCCATTAAACGCTCGGCAAACGGGCGGGTATATTCATTTAAAGTATCAATACTCCCGAGAATTTTGTCTTTATCTTCTAATTTCAAACTTTCTTTTAAAGCCTCAATCAATTTTTGAGTTTCAGCAATCTCCTCCTGATTTAAATAAGCACTATTTTTTGTAATGAATCTTTCGGCGGTATATACCATTTGCTCGCCTTCTGTACGGGCTTCAATCACCATACGTTGG